>CAZJTS010000116.1:0-6543 GCA_964548975.1 uncultured Fastidiosipila sp. | reverse complement strand
CCACAGCTTGAGCTGCTTCAGTTTCTGTTCAAGTGCGGTACAAAAATGGTCGATTTCTTCTGCTGTATTGGACGCGTCCAGGCTGATGCGTAGTGTGCTATCCGCCTGGGTTTTAGGGAGCTGACAGGCCTGCAGCACGTGCGAAGTACCGCGATTACGCGATTGACAGGCGGAGGATGTGGAGAGATAGAACCCGTCTTCTTCCAGCATATGGAGCAGGATCTCGCCACGAAAACCCGGGAACGAAACGGAGCATATTTCTTCAGTGCTATCAGGGAAATTAAAAAGACCGTCTAATGCCTCAATGCGTGTTTTAAGTTGTTCTCTGAGCGCTTTGACCTGGTTCTTACGATCCTCGAAGGTCTCAGATTGCAGCTTTGCTGCAGTAAGCATCCCGCTCAGAAGCGGCCAGTTATCTGTACCTGAACGCCAGCCCTGTTGCTGACCGCCGCCATGGATCAGGGGATCTAGGTGTACCGAGTCTTTACGGTAGAGCAGGCCGACACCCTTAGGCCCATGAATTTTATGCGCACTGAAGGACGCCAAGTCTAGATTCATTCGGCTCAAATTCAAAGGGATTCTTCCCCACGCCTGAACCAGGTCTGCGTGGATAAAGGCTTTCGGCGCTTTGCTGCGGATCAGTTCGGTGAGTTTCGGTAGATCCTGGATTACGCCGCTTTCGTTATTGACATGTAACAAGCTCACGACGAGTGTATCGTCTGTTAAAGCTTCTTCTAATGCTTCGGGAACGATGAGGCCAAGTTTATCCGGTGTCAGGAGTATTACCTCTGCGCCCTGATCGGCTAAAAACTTACAGGTTTGTAAAGTGGCATCGTGATCGCTGGCGCAGGCAATGATCCGCTTCAGCCGTTTTCCGTAACGGGTAAATAAACCTTTCAGAGCCATGTTGGTGGATTCGGTTGCGCCGGAGGTTTGTATAAGTTCCCGGGATGCACAGCCCAGGATCGCGGCTAGAGCGGTCATGGCTTCTGCCTGTTTTCTGGCGAGCGTTTTGGCGGGAGCATAGAGCGAAGCGGGATTCCAGAAGTCTTCCGCAGTCGCTGTCTGAATAGCAGTTACGACTTCCCGGTACGGTTTCGTCGTAGCTGCATGGTCTAAATACGTCATCGATAGCCTCTACTTATATCTTGTGCTGATTACACTTGATATTATACGTGAATATCGTTGGATGCAGTGTCCTGAAGCAGGTCCTCATTCTCAGCCAGTAAAGGATGAATGTATTCTTCCAGAAAGTCCTCGACCTGTCCGGGTGCCCGGCCGATGTAGAGTGAAGCGTCAAGCACCGATTGTAAGTCCCCTTCTTCCAGATCGAAGGCTTTATCGCGAGCAATCAGGTAAAGCAAGGGATTCTTCTTACCTTCATCTTTGATCTGTCGGGCGGCTTCCATAGAGTACTGACGAATCTTCTCGTGAAGTTCCTGACGGTCCCCGCCTCTTCTAACAGCAGCCATTAGGATGTTTTCGGTACACATGAAGGGCAGTTCGGCATCGATGCGTGCTTGAATAACTCGCGGATGGACGACGAGTCCGTCCACGACATTTTCATAGAGGAGTAAAATGGCGTCGAGCGAAAGGAAACTCTCGGGTATGGACATTCGCTTATTGGCGGAATCGTCCAAGGTACGCTCAAACCACTGAGATGCGGCGGTAAAGTCCGGGTTCAGGGCAGTTGTAATCACAAAGCGTGCGAGTGAAGCGATGCGCTCTGAACGCATAGGATTGCGTTTATAGGCCATAGCCGAAGAGCCGATCTGGCCTTTTTCGAAGGGCTCCTCAATTTCTTTGAGGTGCTGGAGCAGGCGCAAATCATTCGAAAACTTTGCTGCGCTCTGTGCGATGCCGGACAGCACGTGCAGGACTTTACTGTCCACTTTGCGGGTATAGGTCTGGCCGGACACCGGAAAGACTTCCGAGAAATCCATCGCTTCGGCAATTCGTTGATCGAGCTCTCGGCACTTCAGTTCATCACCGTCAAAGAGTTCCATGAAACTGGCCTGGGTTCCGGTTGTACCCCGACTACCCAGGAATCGCATAGAATCACGGGTGCTTTCGAGATCCAGATAATCTAAATAAAGGTCCTGAAGCCAGAGGCTTGCCCTCTTCCCTACGGTAACCAACTGGGCCGGTTGAAAGTGGGTGAATCCCAAAGTAGGCATCTCGCGGTATTCATAGGCGAATTCTGCCAGTTTAGCTATCACTCTCACAAGTCGGATCTTGATAAGATCCAGAGCATCTCGCATCTGGATCAGGTCGGTATTGTCGCCGACATAGGCGGAGGTGGCTCCCAGATGAATGATGCCTTTGGCAGTGGGGCATTGTAGACCGTAGGCATGGACGTGGGCCATGACATCGTGGCGCACTTTTGCTTCCTGCTTTTCAGCTTCAGCGTAATTTATCTCATCCCGATTGGCTTCGAGTTCAGCTATCTGTTCGTCCGTAATCGGTAGACCCAGCGCTTGCTCGGCTTTGGCCAAAGCAATCCAGAGCCTACGCCAAGTCCGAAACTTCGTTTGTGCCGAGAAAATCTCAAGCATTTCCGGGCTGGCATAGCGATTGTTCAACGGTGACTCATAGCTGGTATACATATAATTCCTTTCGTATCAGCCTCTTGGCATCTCGGTCAATTTACGTAAAGTTTCATATCTCGTTACTATACAGAAGAGTTTCATAGCCTTCCGGAGTTCAGCCACTTCCGGGAACGACGGGGCGAGGCGCAGATAGCGGTCATCCGGATCTATCCCGTAGGGGAAAACCGACCCTGCCGCCGTCAACTGTAGGCCCAATTCCCGACAGGAGGCGACGATCGCCTTGGCAGTTCCGGGCAATAGTTTAACACAGATAAAATAGCCGCCTTCAGGTTTTTTCCATGAGGCAATCTCATAGGGGCTAAGGTGCTCATCGAGGATCGCGAGCGTGGTATCGAATTTGCTCAGGAGGGTCTCGCGGTGAATCGGCATCAGCTTTTCGACCCCACCGATCCGGTCGATTGCTTTGGCGTGCGCCAGCTGATTCATCTTGTCGCCGCTGATCATCTGCGTGGTTAGACTGGGTGCCAACCACTCCTGGTTCAGGTCTGACATGCCAATGCATGCTACACCTGCACCTGCATAAGTGATCTTGGAAGTCGAACAGAAAAGAAACAATCGATCCGGATGTCCGTTTGCTTTGGCCATTTCCAGAAGATCCGGGAAGTCCGGGCGCTTCTCCTCATGATGGTTATGTATGCAGTACGCCATATCGGAGAAGAGCCGGAAATCCGGCGCTGCCTCCATCCTGAGAAGTCGCTCGTAAGTTTCATAACTGTAGACCGTGCCGTCAGGATTAGAATAGACAGGGATCATCCACATGCCCTTGATGCGCTCATCCGCGGCACATAGTTCTTCCACGACATCCATATCCGGACCATCTTCCAACATGGGCACAGGGATCATGTCGATGCCAAGGAGCTCCAAAATGGCAAAATGCCGGTCATAGCCGGGGACCGGACAAAGGAAGCGAACCTTATCGCTACCCCAGGGCTTGTCCATACCCGGAAGGGCGAATAACATTAAACGTGTCAGCAAATCATATTCGATAGTCAGACTGGAATTACCCAGGCACCAGATACGGTCAACCGAGGTTCTGAGCATCGACGCAAAAATGCGCCGCATCTCAATCAGTCCGAGGAGGCCGCCATAGTTGCGACAATCCAGGCCTTCTTCACTGATGTGCCCCTCAGGAAGATCCGTGAAGAGCTCACTGATCCGGTCTAATTGCGCTGTAGAAGGGTTACCGCGCGAGATATTCAGATTGAGTTCTAATTCATTAATCCGCTGGATTTCCTGCTCCAGATAGATGAGTTCCTTCTTCTGTTCTTCGTTCGTTAAATCCTGATATTTCGTCATTAATGTACGTCTTTCTGCCCGAGGCGTACCCAGGACTCGTCTGATTATTTTAGAATTCCCATGGGCGGATCCGAGCTTCTCTGATCCGATTATTGCGATCCCAGTACACTTCCGCAGCCAGAATGCCGAGCGGTCGGTCGGACTGACCTTGATTCCGCAGGTAGTGATAAAGCGTCTTGTAGATCCGTTGTTGCTTCGATCTAAGGAACGTTTCCGTTGCTTCGTAGCGGCCGGACTGTTGGCGCGCTTTCACCTCCGTTGCATAAATTGTACCTTCATACAGACTCAAGAGATCAATTTCGCCCAGGTTATGGACCTCATAATTGCGTTTGAGAATTCTGTGTCCATATGATAGCAGAAGATCTTCCACATAACGTTCTGCTCGCTGAAAAGGCTGGATATCATTCACTGAAGACCATTGATTCATCATATTTTCCGGAACCTCTCTTCCCATTTACGAAGGAACGTTGTGCGATGGATAGAGCAAGGACCCAATTGATCCAGTGCCTGATAATGTTCACGCGTCCCATAGCCTTTGTGACCGGAAAACCCATAACCCGGGAAGTCCAAATCGTAATCGGTCATTGCGGAGTCCCGGCAGGTTTTGGCCAAAATCGAGGCTGCCGCAATAGCATTACATTCTAGGTCGCCTTTGATAATCGAGCGCTGTAAGGCCTGAGGGTAAGTACGGATCGTCATACAATCCAGCAGGATAAAGTCGGGGCGAGGCTTCAATTTATGCAAGGCCTCTTCCATCGCGGATCGCGTTGCTTCCAGAATATTGTATCTATCTATGTATTCAGGGTCTCGCATGACCACAGCCCAGGCCAAAGCCTTGGCTCTGATCTCTTCCGCGAGATACTCACGAGTCTTCGCTGAGAGCTTCTTCGAATCATTCAGACCATAGATCTTCTGCCCGGGATCTAGGATGACGGCCGCAGCGCAGACCGGCCCGGCCAAAGGCCCGCGACCTGCCTCATCGAAACCTGCGATATAACGAAAACCGGACTTACGCAGACGAGTCTCCGCTCTGTCCATTCTCCGAAAGCGTTGTCGCCGGGTGATTTCCTGTTTAGTAAGTGCCAAGGATCAGATCCTCCTCGGCGTTATCTTCAGGTGCTGAATCATCGGTATAATCTTCCGGGCGCTCGAGACTAATTCTCCCGAGAACGCCGCCTCTGAACTCATTCAAAAAGAGCTCGGCGAAACGCAATTCATCAATTCGGCCACCGGAAAGAATGCAGCCTCGAGCGCGGGCAGCTTCTAAATACGCATCGTATGGATCCGCTTCCATATGACGGATTTTATAACGTGTCTTGAGGTAATCCGGATAAAGGTCCAGCAGGTTCTTGAACAGGAGAAACGCGATTTCTTCTACAGGCAGCACTGTATCGACAATGGCACCGGTCGAGGATAAGGATAGTTTCTGCTCATCCGTCTCGAGTTTCGGCCACAAGACACCGGGCATATCGAGCCACTCGAGTTTACTGTCGCGGCTTCTCACCCACTGGGGGCCTCGTGTCACACCCGGCCGATCGGATGTCTGGGTAGCTTTTCTGCCGCTCATACTGTTGATAAGGGTGGATTTACCTGTGTTCGGAATCCCGACAATCATGAGTCGCAAAGGGCGATTCTCTCGGCCCCTATCCTCTATACGTTGTAATTTTTCAGCGGCCAGCGCATAGGCCTTCGAAGTCACCTGACGAAAGCCTTCTCTGGTCTTGCTGTTGCAGGGGATCAGGATCTGCTTGTGCTCTTTACCATAGCGCACCCAGGCGTCAGTGACCTTGGGGTCAGCCAGATCCGCTTTATTCAGGACCAGGATTGTAGGCTTACCTTGCAGAATCTTACCGAGTTCCGGATTCCGAGATGAACGCGGAATACGCGCATCAGACGTCTCAATGACCACATCCACCATAGGCAGATGTTCGCGGATCTTCCGCAGGGCTTTGGCCATATGTCCCGGAAACCAATTGATGTTCATGCAAGACCCCTCCTCATTAGGCTCCATTATAACAGGAGCAGGCCTGCTTTACCCTGCTACAAATTCCTACAAATTGACACAAAAAAGCCGCCCGGATGAGGGACGGCAGGTTTTGTGATTTCCACTGATCAGCGTTTGGTGCCCAGTCTCTCTTTGAGACGAGCCTTTTTGCCGATACGATCGCGTAAGTAGTACAGCTTAGCGCGTCTGACCACACCTTTACGTACAACTTCGATCTTGTCAATCTTAGGTGAATGCAAGGGCAGTACACGCTCCACACCTACACCGTAAGATACACGGCGGACGGTGATTGATTCGCTCAATCCTTTACCCTTCATTGCAATCAAGGTGCCTTCAAAAACCTGAATTCGCTCACGAGAGCCTTCGGTAATTCTCAAAGAAACTTTGAGATAATCGCCGATTTCCAGCTTCGGGAGATCACTTCTCAGCTGTGCTTGTTCCACTGCTTTAATGAGATCCATACTCGTTCCTCCTCTCTTCGCCGGATGTTCTTGCAACATTTAAGTGCAGAGGACCACCCCTGATAACCTGTGGAATTATACACCAGGGATTAAGGTGAGTCAAATGCGACTTTTCTCACCTCATTTGCAATGTGAATCCCCTCTTCCTACAGGGGATAAGTCATGCGAGCCA
>CAZJTS010000115.1:3056-6545 GCA_964548975.1 uncultured Fastidiosipila sp. | reverse complement strand
GTAAGGAATGCGGTGTAGCGTTCTGCAGGATATGCGCAACTTCATTCATTTCTACCATAAAAGTCGACTGGCCGGAGCCCAGATCATCGGAAGCTCCGATTCGTGTAAAGATTCGGTCCGTAATACCGATGCGCGCCTGGTCGGCCGGAACGAAAGAGCCCATCTGCGCCATGAGGACAATGAGCGCGATCTGGCGCATATAGGTGGATTTACCCGACATATTGGGGCCGGTCAGTAAGAGGAAGGAATCCGCCTCGTTATCCAGGTAGGCATCGTTCGCAACAAAACTGCCGCTGCCGAGCATGCGTTCAACGACCGGGTGCCTGCCGGCTTTGATCTCCAGCACAGGTTCCAGTGTCAGTTCAGGTTTCACATAGTGATTACGCTCGGCGACTTCCGCCAAGCTGAGCCAGCAGTCAAGTTCCGCGATTAACTCAGCGTTTCGGGTGATGACCTCGACTTTGGCCTTCGTCAGGTCTCTGAGCATCACGAAGACATCATATTCTCTCTGGAGCAGTTTCTGCTGAGCGCCCAGGATTTTGTCTTCCATCTCTTTTAGCTCGGGCAGGATATAACGTTCAGCATTGGTCAAGGTTTGACGCCTTTGATAACGCTCCGGGACCTGATCCAGATTGGACTTCGTCACTTCCACATAGAAACCGAACACCCGGTTAAAGCCGGTTTTCAGATTCTTGATCCCCGTCTCCTCTCGCTCACGCTTCTCGAGCTCAAGGATCCAGCTGCTGCCCTTCTCCTCAGCCTCACGATACTGGTCAACCAGGTCATCGAAGCCGTCCTTGATCAGGTTGCCGTCCTTGATTGAAATGGGGAGTTCCTCTTTCAGGCCCCGCTCAAGCGTTTCTACTAATTCGACTTCAGGATTCAGCTGCTTCCCGACCGCCAGTAGGCCGTTACCCTCTGTCTGGTTCAGACGTTCTATTACTTCGGGTATTTTGGCCAAAGACCGGCCCAGCGACGCTAAGTCACGTGCATTGACGTTACCGAGACTGAGTTTACCTGCCAGGCGCTGTAAATCATGCATGCCATCCAGGACTTCTCTGAGCTCCTGGCGTAAGATAAACGAGCCTTTCAGCTCTTCTACAGCGTCTAAGCGGGCTTCGATGGCCCACGGGTGTAAGAGAGGCTGTTCCAGCCAGCGTCGCAGGAGGCGGCTGCCCATCGCAGTTTTACAGTGATCCAGTACCCAGAGCAGACTGCCGTGTTTCTTGCGGTGTTGTAAGGACTCCGTGAGTTCAAGGTTGCGTCCTGCCGTGTAGCCGATATTCATGAATTGTTGGATTTCGTAGATATCGACTTCCCGCAAGTGATCCGGTAACTGTTGCTGCGTGTCTTCAACGTAATGGAGGAGGCCATTAATGGCCGAGCCCAGCAGCTCCCGGTTCAAGGGGGATTCCGGTACTACAGCTTCGTAGGCTTTGCCTTGGAAGTGCTTATCCGGCAGTTCCGTCAGATAGAAAAGCTCTCGTACCAGCTGCCCGGCAACGGGCGATTGCGTGAACGCCCGATTGCAGAGCAGTTCCGCCGGTTGGAAGCGGTGAATCTCATCATAAACATAGGCGTCGGTCAAACCGGTCAGGAGCTCGGTAGCTTGAAATTCTCCGGTCGTCAGATCGGCGGCCGCCAGACCGTAACAGTTGCCTAATTTAAAGACGGACAGCAGGAAGTTGTTCTTCGTTTCATCGACATTTTGGAGATCCGTGACTGTTCCCGGTGTGACCACGCGGACGACTTCTCTGCGGACCAGGCCTTTGGCCAAAGCCGGGTCCTCCATCTGTTCACAGATAGCAACCTTATAGCCCTGATCGACGAGTTTCGCAATATAATTCTCGGCGGCGTGATGAGGCACACCGGCCATCGGGGCGCGCTCCTCGAGACCGCACTCGCGCGAGGTCAGGGTAAGCTCGAGGGCCTTACTTGCTGTTACCGCATCGTCGAAGAACATTTCATAGAAATCGCCCATGCGAAAAAAGAGAATGCTGTCCGGTCGCTTCTCTTTTTCCGCCACATACTGTTGCATCATGGGACTGAGTTTCGCGCTGTCTACTGTAGCAAGAGTCAGGGGCATGACTTAATCGTCTCCTTCAGGCAGCAGCTCTACCAGTTCGCCGCTCAGGGAAAACGTCCGAGCATCGGTGATTCGGACTTTGGCGAAGCGCCCCTCGAGGTGAAGCCCTCGCGCGGGCCAATCCGCATCCTTCAACCCCAGATCTTCATAGACCGCTTCGGGCACCGAGAAATTTACCAGGTGATAGGCGCTGTCGCGTCCGGTCATAGCGGAATCACTGTGGTCAGAGAGGCCTTCGATCAGGAGTTCTTGCACAGTGTCGACTAGCGCTTGATTCGAACGCAAGCTGTTTTCGTTCTGGACTTCCAGCAGTCGGTTAAACCGCTCGGTCATGATATCCTGAGGGATTTCTTCGAGTTCAGCTGCTTTCGTGCCGGGTCTCGGCGAGTATTGGAAAGTGAATGCCTGATCGAAGGCGGCTTCCTTCACGACGCGCAAGGTGTCTTCGAAGTCGGCTTCAGTCTCCCCGGGGAAACCGACAATAATGTCGGTGCTTATGGAGACGCCGGGGATTTTGGCCCGGGCTTCTCGAACAATCGCCAGGAATTGCTCTGCCGTATAACGGCGGTTCATCGCCTTCAGAATGCTGTCACTTCCCGATTGAAGCGCCAGATGAATATGCCGTTCGATATTGGGATAACGGGCGATGGTGTCGAGCAGTTCCGATGAGATATCTTTGGGATGGGAGCTCATGAAACGAATGCGCTTGAGTCCGGAGGTTTCAGCGGCGAGCGTCAGCAGGTCCACGAAGTTGCCCTGGTCCTCAGAAGCCGGTAGATCCTTCCCGTAAGAATTCACATTCTGCCCCAGCAGCATGACCTCGCTGAATCCTTCATCGGCCAAAGCTTTGAGTTCCGCCAGAACTTCCGACTGCTTTCTGGACCGCTCCCGGCCGCGCGCATAAGGCACCACACAGTAAGAGCAAAAATTATTACAGCCGTACATGATGGTGCTCAAGGCACGGAACTTCCGTTCACGATTGACCGGCACGCCTTCGGCGATGATGTCTTCACTGCCGACATCGTACACACGCCTCGTCCCTTCGAGCCGCCGATTCAGGAGCTCAGGGAAACGGTGGATGTCCTGAGGGCCGAATACCAGGTCTACAAAAGGAAATGACGTCCGGATTTTGTCCACGTGGACATCCTGACGCATCATGCATCCGCATACGCCGACCAGCATGTCCGGATTCGTACTCCGTAAAGTCTTGATGACACCGAGATGGCCAAAGAAGCGGTCAGCCGCATTCTCTCTGATCGAACAGGTATTGATCAGGACGAGGTCGGCGTCCTCCAATTGCTCAGATTGGGCCAAGCCCATCGTCTGCAGCATGCCGGAGAGTTTTTCCGAGTCGTTATCATTTAATTGACAGCCATAGGTGATGACATAGTAATGCTGATTAG
>CAZJTS010000115.1:1757-3046 GCA_964548975.1 uncultured Fastidiosipila sp. | reverse complement strand
GAGTAACTCGCGATTCTGCTCCAAAAATGAAGTTTGCCGCTGAGTTTCAGCTTCTGTTATGTATCTGGTAGACACTTCTACTCCTCTTTCTTGCTTTCAATATTCTTCTCTTGTACGGGCAGAAGGTCCGGTAAGAGATAGCCGCCACCCGGCGTCGGGAACTTGCCGTCCAGCACTAATTGCTTCAATGCGGCTTTGTAGATATCATCATCCGGCCATTGATGGGTCGGCATTCGACTCACCTGATCACCGAAGACCTGCCGGAGTGACTCGTTACTCTGCCAGGGTAAGGGATATAAACGAAATTCCTTTATAAACTCTGTCAGCACAGCACTCTTCGGCAGTTCTGATGCCAGAAGCGGATCCAGCATCCACGATTCAAACACGACCGCCGCCGGCGCTTCCTGTCCTTCAGGAATAGCAGCCAATGCCTCATTGACGGCCTCGATCAGGCGATCTCTTGTCGCCAGCTCTACATTAGGTACAAAGAGATGTAAAACATGACTGTTTTCATCAACCAGCAGTTTCCAGTGGCCGGACTCGAAAATACGCACATTGGAACGGGCTAAACCGTCTTGGGCAAGCACATTACCCACGAAGCCGCCGGACTCGGTAACAAAGAACTTCGTCTCCCACATGCCTTCCGGCAAGGTATCGACGGCGGTCAGCGGCAACGCATTCGGCGAGTCCTGATTGTTCAGCTGCTCCACATCGATCAAGGGATCTGCGGTCGAACGCTGTTTGAAAATTTGTTCTTCGTCGTTTTTGGCCAAACGATAACCGTTCCGATCATATAACTGACCGGCATTGGCGACCATCACAAGTTCACCCGAGCGCGTGTTGCGGTAAATCTTCCCCGGCAATCTCGATACTGCGAACTCGAAAGCGAGTCCTTCATACACACGTAATTTGCCCCAAGCTAAGCGTGTTAGATAGTTCTGTATGGGTGTGCCCCACTTTTGGTGCGTCCGTTGATAGGTCTCAATCAGTTGGGGTATCAAGCCGAAGATATTCTCAATCTTTTCCGCATCGAGCCCTTGCTCTTTATAGCTGTTCACGGCCTTCTCCGCACCGCTCAACATACTGATGAGCAAGAACAGATTCTCCCGTTCTTCAGGCAAAGCACGCCTAGGAAGCAGATGGCGGAGGACCGACTCGTCTTTTCTCAGAATTACCGTATCGTAAAGCAAATAACGCAAGAAATTTGACCACTCATAAAGCGCATCACGCTGAGCAATGTCAGCAGCGGTTTCAACAGTCTCGGCTTCACTTTCGGAACCATTAATATC
>CAZJTS010000115.1:0-1747 GCA_964548975.1 uncultured Fastidiosipila sp. | reverse complement strand
ACCGCGGCACCGGCCGCAACATCACCCGCGAGCGCCAGCAGCGCATCCTGCTCGGCGGTACGCTGTTCGAGCTGGTCTTCCGTCAGGCCGAGCCAGCGGTTGAGTCCTGCATAATGACTTTGTGTGAAATTATCTCTACTGCCCGGTTTTTGGCCATACTTTTGCTGTGACGCAATAAAAAACGGCTCCCAGAGGTCCGGGATTCTGTCTTTGGCAAGCACCAGCTCGTAGATTATTTCATGCATTCGGGCCATAAGATCCCCCCTTGCTTAATAGACCTATTTTAGCAGAACGCCCGAATTTCATCTGTTAAGAAACCCACCGTCCGCGAGCAGAACCTGCCCGGTCACATAGGAAGACTGAGGTGACAGAAGAAATGAGACAATGCCGGCAATCTCCTCAGGTTGCCCCAGACGTCCGAGCGAGGTCTCTTCCGCAAGAGAATCCAGCGCAGCCTGCCCGTAGTGATTATTCATGCGCCCTTCAATGACCCCGGGCGCGATTACATTGGCTCTTATCCCCGATGGCCCCAGCTCTCTGGCCAAAGCCTGGGTCAGCCCGATGACACCGGCTTTCGCGGCGGAGTAGGCACTCTCCATCGCCGCTCCCGCAAGGCCCCACATAGAGCTGATATTGATGATGGAACCTGATTTTTGGCCAATCAAGTCACCGGCGAAAGCCCGGCAGCTGTAGAATACAGCATCAAGATTGGACGCCATGACCTCGCGCCAGACCTCATCGGTTGTGTCCTGGATCAGTCCATTGTAAGAAGTGCCTGTAACATTGACCAGGCCGCTCAGTGACTGTCCGAATACTTCGCGTTTCGCTTCTAGGAGCTTCTGAGCTCCGGCAGAGCTTCGTAAGTCCGCTTGACAAAGAGTAACTCTGGCACCCTGGTCTTCGAGTGTCTGCTTAAGCGCTTCTGCCCTCGCTTCATTTCGGAAATAATGGAGCAATAAGTGATAGCCTTCGGCAGCTAATTGCCGGGCAACAGCACTACCGATATCACCACTGGCACCGCTGATAACGACGTTTTTCGTATTTGACATCTATCTCCCCTTATGAATGTTTGTTAATGAACTCGAGGACATTTTCATACACCTCTTCACGGTTGATTTCGTTAAGAATCTCATGACGCGCATCCGGATATAATTTAATTGAGAGATCTGAGATACCTAGCGATTCATACATCTCATAAAGTTTTCGCACGGCTTTGCCACTACCTCCGTTCAGCTGGTCATTCTCCCCGGAGAGCAGTAAGATCGGCAACTTCTTGTCAATATACTTCAAACCATCCGTTTCATAAAAACGATTGAAATCCAGAAAACACTTGTAGTAACCGTAACTGGCCACCCGCCCGCACGCGGGATCCTCATTGTAACGCCTTACTTCATCGGGATCTCGCGATAACCAGGCATTTTTGCCTTCGCCTTTGTAGGGCCTATCGTATGGACTGAAAATCAACTTATGCAGAAGCTTAGCAGGCTTATCCGCTCCGATTACTTGACTTAGGCCGGACACCACCGGTGCCAAAACGCTGAACAATGGACTCTTCATATACGCCGAACCGCTGAGGATGAAGCCAGCGAAGCGATTATATATCTGTTGCATGAGATACTGACCGATAAAGGAACCCGCACTGTGGCCAAAAAAGAAGATCGGCAGCTCCGAATTAAGCTCAGCGATCCGTCGGTTGATCAGCAATTGGTCGGCGACAGAATCCGCATACCAATCGCTTCGATAGATG
>CAZJTS010000114.1:0-6625 GCA_964548975.1 uncultured Fastidiosipila sp. | reverse complement strand
TGTGGAATGGTAATGTTGAAGCCATCGAGCGCCAGCAGTGCCGGCATCTGCTCGGCCAAAGCCGCCGGCGGAATATCAAGCAGCTCATAGCGGGCATCCACAGCGCAGCTTTCCCGGATCGCCTGATGGATTCGAGGTGAAAGGCTGTGTCCCAAAGGGTGACCGATGAGACCGAACTGCTTAGTCTTCGACGTCATAACCCGCCTCTTTGAGAAGTGCTTCGGCCCGAACCGCATCCGCCTGGCCGGTGATAAAGAGCCGGACCTGCCCGCCCTCATACTGGCGCGCGTCCTGGATCGAGAGATTATGGATGTTGATCTCCGCCTCGCTCAGGAGCCGGGTCAGCTCAGCCAGGACGCCCGGGCGATCATCGATATTAATGAGAATTTGCGCATCACTGATCAAAGGGCCGACGCCTTGCTGGGGCACGAGCGCCCGTTTTTCGTTGGCCTGGCCGAAGAAGTTGACCAGCGCCGCCTCGTCTCGCCCATCCAATGCTGTACGGAAATCTTCCAGATCCCGGATCATTTCATCGAGGGCGGAAGCCAGCTCCCGGCCCGACTCCAGACAGATCCCTGCCCAGAGCTCCGGATCCGACGAGGCGATCCTCGTAATATCTCTGAAACCGCCCGCCGAAAGCGAGAGCGCCAACTTATCGTCGTGACTGAGGGCCGTATTCACCAGCCCCGCCGCCACCACATGGGGCAGATGCGAAATTCTCGCGACCAGGTGGTCGTGCTCGGCGGCATCTAAGACTAAACTCCGTGCGCCGAGGAGCTCCACTAGTTCGAGAAGGAGCTCCAGCCCTTCAGTCTCGGACGGGCACAAAACATAGGCCGCATGATCGAACAGCGACTCGCTCGCACAATAATAGCCGGTGCGTTCTGAACCGGCCATCGGATGGCCCCCGATAAACGGCAGACCTCGCATATCTTCAACAATTGCGGCCTTGATACTGCCGACATCCGTCAGCAGAGCCTTCGTATGCTGCGCCAGGAAAGTCCCCAGGGGCGCAATAATTTCTACGGGTGTACACAGAAAGATCACATCACAGTCCTGGAGCAAACCCGTCGCCAATAACTTCTGCTGCCAGTCCGGATCCGTAGGAATCCTCGGCATCAGGCCTCCCCGGTCGATCGCCCCGTCGTTCAGGGCGGCTTCCAGGACGGCCTCACGGGTCGCCAGACCAATGATTTCGAGCTCTCCGGCGTAGCGTTGTTTGGCTCTGGCAAAGGCTTTGGCCAAAGACCCGCCAATCAACCCCAATGGCAAAATGCCGATCCGAAGCTGCTCAGACCTCATCTTCCGTGGGCTCCTCGCCCTTCATACCTACGGTTTTATAGATGGCCCGGATTTTGGCCGCCAGATCCTGATACTGCTCAAAGGTCAGCTGCTGCGACGCATCCGACAGCGCAGCCGGCGGGTTGGGATGCACCTCGATGACCAGACCGTCCGCCCCGGCCGCCGTGGCCGCCAAAGCCAAAGCCGGCACCAGACGGTAATTCCCCGCCGCATGGCTCGGATCCACAATCACCGGCAAGTGCGTGCGCTCCTTGAGCGCAGGGATCGCGCCGATATCGAGCGTCGAGCGATAAGCCGTTTCGAAGGTCCGAATACCGCGCTCACACAAAATCACTTTGTAATTGCCTTCAGAGAGAATGTACTCCGTCGAAGACAGCCACTCATCAATATTCTCGGCCATGCCCCGCTTCAGCAGCACCGGCTTACCCGCCTGGCCCACAGCCTTCAACAAGCGGAAATTCTGCGCATTCCTCGTACCGATCTGAAAAATATCGACATAGGGTAACATCCCCTCAATATCCATTTCGGACATCACTTCCGACATCACCAACATATCAAGTTCGTCGGCAATCTCGCGCATCCAGTAGAGGCCCTCAAGCCCCGAACCTTGGAACGCGTAGGGCGACGTCCGCGGCTTAAACGCGCCGCCTCTCAACACCCTGGCTCCGGAAGCTCTCACCGCCCGAGCGGTCTCATAGAGCTGATCGTAACTTTCGACCGAGCAAGGCCCCGCCATATTGACGAAATGACCACCGCCCAAACGCACGCCTTTGCCCAGATCCAAAATATCCGGTGACGGCTTAAATGTTTTACTCGCTAATTTATACGGCGCGGAGATCGGAATGATCCGTTCGACACCGGGCATCACCTCAATATTCTCGTGATTCACCCTCGCCGTGTCGCCCAGCACACCAATAATCGTGTGCTCCTCGCCCGCAGATAAATGTGTCCGGAGATGATGACTCTCCAGCATTACTATAATGGCCTGGACATCTTTGTCCGTGGCACTCCTGTTCAACAGAATGACCATAATACCCCTTATTCCTTCCATACTACCTTAGGACTCATGTCCTGCTACCGTACCGCGCTTGGCGGATTAGGTACAATGGTAGAAAAGCTTGCGGGTAAAGTCAACTTCAACCTTCTGCTTTTCGCAAAACTCGGGATTTTGTCCAAAGTAACTTGGTATGTAAAGTGTTGGTGGCAAATATTCCTGATGTGCATTGAGAGGTTGAGGGGTCCTTTGCATTCCGGTAAAAAGTGGTACCCGGATCTTGAAGCCGAATTTTCCCGGAATGCATGGATATTTCGCAATTCGAGGCTCTTATTGCAGAATGTGTGTTGATTTCCGCTGCACTTCAGTAAAATTCGGCTTCTACCGTTTTTTCCTGACGTGCAAAGGCCTCTTTGCATAATCGGAAAATTCGGTAGTTGAGCGGTGGGGGCAATCGAACAGCTTATCTAGAACTGAGGTCTCTACAACCTGTCGCACTGCCGAATCCCGACAATCGAACAACCTGTAGATAGCCTGCCCCCCTACAACCTGTCGCACTGCCGAATCCCGACAATCGAACAACCTGTAGATAGCTGCTCCCCCCACAACCCGCTGCACTGCCAAACGCCGAGAGCCGGGACAACCGACAACCCACCCCACAACCAACCTAACTCCCCCGCTCAAAAATATCATACCGCCGGAACACCACCACGCTCAGAATAAAGCGCACCACTTGATCAATCGCGACCACAAACCACAGCGCTACCACCGCGAAATCAGTGAACCGCCAAATAGCCAGCGACAGAGGCAGCCGGATCCCCCAGAGGCCAATCCCTGCCACCAGCATCGGCCAGATCGTGATGCCGGCGCCCTTCAGGGAGCCGGTGTAGATCCGCTGAAGATTCTGCGGAATCTGAATGAAACCCATGATCCTGAGGTACTGTTTCCCCAGTTCGATCACCTCCTGATTCGTCGTCAGCAGGCGCATGATCGGCTCGGGCAGAAGGATCAGGATCAGACTGCCGACGGTCATGAGGGCGATGGCCATTTTGCGAAGCTCGCGGAAGTAGTCGACACCGAGGGATTTTTTATTAGCGCCGATCAGGCGACCGATCAATGTGGTGGAAGCGATACCGAAACCGATGGCCGGCATGTCGACGATCTGCTCAGCCTGGAGGCCCAGCTGGTTCGCCGAGTAGGCGATCTCGCCGTAGGAGAGCAGCACCCGGCTGAGAATAATCGCGGCGGTCTGCCAGAAGAGACTTTCGAAGCTGGTCGGAAGGCCGAGGGCCCACAGTCTTTTGGCCAGCGCAAGAAAGGGCTTGAAGCCTTCCGTTTCCCCGCCGCTCAAGGCACCGTTCCGACGGAAAAGCAGATACGCGCCACCGAGTGCCGTGAGATATTGGGCACTGACGAGGGCGATGCCGTTGCCGATCACGCCGCCGACGGTCCCGAACGGCAGCCCGAGAATCAGCGGGAAGCCTAGGAGAATATTGAAACTGTTATAGATGGCGGTCAGGATCAGAGGTGTGCGGGTGTCGCCTTTGCCCTGGAAGATCCCCGTGACGCTCAGCATGATGGCCAAAGCCGGGAAGCCCATCGCCAGAATCCGGAGATTACGGGACGCCAGGTCGAGAATTTCAGCTCCGGGATTGAAGATCAGCTGCAAGAGCGGCCGCGCAGTCAAGAAAAGCAACACACCCGCCACCACCGCTGACGCCAGCAAAGACTTTACCAGAGCTCGCCCGAGGCGACCGATCAGTCGCTGATCATCGCGGCCAAAGGCCTGGGCAATCAGAATTGTCCCGCCGACCGAGACGCCCTTGAAGGTGAACCACACAATATTGGTGATTTGGCTTGAGATCCCCCGCGCCGAGATGGCCAGGGATGTGGAGACGCCGAAGAGATCCAGCCGGCCGAGCATCGCCATCGAAATGACATTTGCCAGCATGCTGAGAATACTTTCCAGGATGATCGGCACGATCAGCCGCGAAATATCGCTGCGGATCGCCTGAGGGGTAAGCTTTTTATCAGTCACGTATTACGCCCGAATCTACTTCATTTCCTTTAGCTTAGCAGAAAACTAGATCCGGATATCCTTGCGCGTAAAATATCTTGTTCCCACCGCGAGCACCAGGAGAGCAAACGCGAAAGTCGTCAGCACATAGGGCCACTCAATGACCCCTTCAGAAATCACGCGCGATGCTTCAGCAAAGGCAAAGGGAGTCCCGTAGCGCAGCACCTCCGCTGCCTCGATCAGGTTGGAGACGATATTCAGAATGTAGAACAACAGCGCGATCCCGATGCCCAGACCCATGCTGCGATTATGGAGAAAGCCTGAGAGGCCAAAGGTCAGAATCCCGATCACCAGCATCATCAGCAGTAACGCCAGGTGGTAGGTGATCATCAGCGGTACATCCAAGTTTTCACCGATCATGGCGAAGGCCAGGACGCCGGCGCCGAAACTCGCCAGATTGAAGAGCACGATCTGCGAAAGCATCGCCAGGAACTTCTGTAAGGCGATGTTGAAGCGCGTGGCGGGCAGGGTCAGCAGGAACTCGGCGGTGTGGCTGCCCTCTTCTTTGGCCAGCATGCCGATACCGAGAATGGCAGCGAACATCGCCCCGCCGATACCGAGGGTATTACCCACTTCAAGGCCGTAATAAGCGATCGGGTCGGAGAAGCTCAGGAGTTCCAGACCGAACGCGTCGCCGAAGGCGCCCATCCCCGCGATCAGGTCGTCGAGGCCGGCCATCATCTCCTCGAATTCCGGGTAGATGACCACCATCATGAAGACCACTGCGGCCAGCGACAGGGTCCAGATCAGGAAGCTCTTCCAGCCACGTTTCCATTCATGTAGGAAAATACTCATGATTCGCCTCCGTTCTCATAGAAGTGCATGAAAATCTCTTCGAGCTCCGGTTCGGTGATGGTCAGGTCTTCGAGCGGCAGGCCGTCCAGTGCCTTGAGGAGCGGCGCCACCTCGCCTTGATAGAGGAAAGCCACACCGTTACTCACGGTGGAAGACTCTAAAACACCCTCCAACTGCGGCACGTCATTCACGCCCCGCAGTGTCACGCGGCGAGCGCTTGTGCGACTCAGATTCTCGACCGCATCGTCCACAATGATGCGACCTTCGCGGATGATCGCTGCCTTGGTGCAGTGGTGCTGCACCTCAGAGAGGATATGTGAGGAGAGGAAAACTGTCGCCCCATCCCGGTGCTGCTCACGGAGAATCTGCCAGAAGACCTGCTGCATCAGCGGGTCAAGCCCGGAAGTGGGCTCATCCATAAAGATCAGCTCGGGCTTATGCTGTAAGGCGCAGACGATACTCACCTTTTTGCGATTGCCGAGGGAGAGCTCGGAAACTTTGCGGTTCAGATCCAGTTGCATACGGTCGCTGAGTTCTTTGCCGTAACCGAGATCGCTCTGTTTGCGCACGCCCTGGGCCAAAGCCAGGATATCCCTGACACGCATATTGTCGTAGAAGATCGCCTCGCCTGGCATATAGCCCGTGCGCTCCAGAATGGATGTTTCCGACGGACCGACCGGCTGGCCGAAGACCTCGGCTTCGCCCGAAGTTTTGCGGATCAGGCCGAGCAATGTTCGGATCATGGTACTTTTGCCGGCACCGTTCGGCCCGATAAAGCCGTAGATATCGCCGGCTTCAACCCGCAAATCCACCGCCTCAATGCCCCGGTGCTTCCCATAGTATTTCGTCAGCTGTCTCGTCTCAATGACTGTGCTCATCGCCGGCACCTCCGTCTATACGAACTAGCCCGATTATACCTTAATTCGTGTACAATAAGCCCTGAAAAACGAGGAGGCCTATAACCCATGAGCATCTTATCTGTAGAAAATCTTTCCCACGGCTTTGGCGACCGAATCATTCTGGAAGACGTCAACTTCCGCCTGCTGCGCGGCGAACACGTCGGCCTCGTCGGCCCCAACGGCGAGGGCAAATCCACCTTCATCAACATCATCACCCGCCACCTCCAGCCCGACGAAGGCAAGATCGAGTGGGCCAGAGACGTCCGGGTCGGCTACCTCGACCAGCATGCGATCCTCACCGAAGGCCTCTCGATCCGCGATGTTTTGAAGCAGGCTTATGAGCCGCTTTTGGCCAAAAACCGGCGTCTCGAAGAAATCTACCTGCTCCTGGGCGAAGCCGACGAAACCACGATGCCCCAACTCCTCGACGAAATGGGCAGCCTCCAGACCGAGCTCGAAATCAGCGACTACTACACGATTGAACCGAAGGTCGAAGAGATCGCGGCCGCGTTCGGCCTCACCGACTTTGGCCTCGACACACAGGTGTCCGAACTCAGC
>CAZJTS010000113.1:0-6637 GCA_964548975.1 uncultured Fastidiosipila sp. | reverse complement strand
AGGGGCTGTACCTTTATTCATCCTTTCGACGATCTCCTGCTGGCCCAGGGCCAGGGTTCGGTTGCTGTCGAAGTTTTGCAGGATATGCCGGACGTCGACCTCTTTCTCGTGCCCGTGGGCGGCGGCGGTTTAGCCTCCGGCATCGCCAGTTACGTCAAGCAGAAGCGCCCCTCGGCCAAAGTCTATGGTGTCGAGCCCACAGGCGCAAACTCTACGGAACTCGCCCTTGCGCAAGGCCATCCGACCACCTTGCGTACGGTCGATACAATTGCTGACGGTGTCGCGGTCGCGACCACCGGCAGCCATGTCTACGCCTATCTGGAGAAGTATCTGGATGGGATAATCGCGATCCGGGATGAGGAGCTTGTCGGTTCGTTCCTGGATATCATGGAGTCCGACAAGTTGATCGTGGAGAATGCGGGACTCCTTTCCGTAGCTGCCCTGAAGCATCTGAGTCGTCTGCCTCAGCTCGAGCTTTCTGCCACGGCCAAAGTCTGCTGCATCCTGAGCGGCGGCAACATGGATGTGATCACGATGTCCTCGCTCGTCCAGCATGGCTTAATCGCCCGCAATCGCATCTTTACTTTTTCCGTGCTCCTGCCCGACCGCCCCGGCGAATTGGAGCGCATTGCCAGAATCGTGGCTTCCCACAGAGGCAACATTATCCATCTGGAGCACAATCAGTTCGTCTCCCTCAACCGTAATGCGGCTGTAGAGTTACAGGTCACTCTCGAGGCCTTTGGCCCGGAGCATAAACAGGAGATTCTGGAAGGCCTAAAAAAGGAGGGCTACAATCCCTCCCTCGTCAATCAGTCGTCTACGTCTTATTAAGCTTCAGCTTTTCGAGTAGATCACACTGGTTACGTCGCTCTCCTCGGTGGCTTCTTCAGTAGTGAACCAGAGACCGCCATGGGCTCGCGATAAGAACACGATGAAGGGCGTTTCGTCGGTTTTGGCCACTTCAAAACATATATAACCGATGGATGTCTCACCGACTTCGATCGCGGAGAGCACCGGGGTGATCGCGCGGAACAAGGTGACATCCCCATACATTCGGCCGTCTTCACGGGCGAGAGAGAAGAAGTAGGGGCTCACTCCGACGGACTCGCCGTTCTTGGAGGCAGTGACCTTCACCAGTACCTGCGCGACCAGATACTCGTGGCCCGATTCCGGAGCCGGATTAATGGAGCTCGCATCTTTGACCATCTGTAAGGCCTGCTGGCCTCGATAGATCTGTTGGACCGACACATCTGCACGGAACGGATCGAAGAATGTATCGTAGCCATCGAACTGGGCCGTCTGTCCGATATAGTAAGGGTCTTCTATTGTGCCGGGCTCTGCATCAGGCTCACCGGGATTGAAGATATCATCCAGGATGTCGAAAGGATCGCGCGTTGAAGTGGTGACCTCTGAGGTCGGGCGGGTCGTGCGTTGAGTCGTAGGCTCCGTGACTTCCGGTGTTGTCGTTGCTTCGCTGGTCGTCTCCCTGATCGTTGTCGGGGTCGTGGTGAGTTCGGTTGTTGTCGTTGTCGTTTCATCCGTAGTGGACGGCAGGGTCATTCCGGTCATCGGAGGCGTTTCGCTGGGGGCGGTGGTCAGTTCAAGTGTAGTGGATTGAGACATCTCGGAAGATTCTGTGCCGATGCTGGGCGGCTCAACCGGGCGACATGAAGCCAGGCCCAGGCTCAGCAGCAAGGCAGCACAGATGGTCAGATGGCGGAAATGTTTCATGTCGCCGGCGGTTCTCCTCTTTAAGTCTCAGATGATTTTACCATTTTAACTTAGATAGGTGTTCAACGCCATTGCAGTTTCGGGTTCGGGTGGAGTGCTTATAACACATGTTCGTGAATTTTGGCCGGGATCCTGAATATCGAGAAAATAGTCATGATAAAGAGACCCTGTTTTGCTACAATAAGCATAAACACTTTACTTCATTCAGTTTCAATGAATAGAGGGAGGATCAAGATGAACAATCCTGATAGGCAGAACGGCTACGGCCCCGACGAGGCCCCGGAGTACCGGGAGCGTCCGCAACAGCAGAACGAAAGCTTCGGTGGTCAGGAAGGCTACGACCGCCCGCACCAGGAGCAGTATAACGATCGGCAGCCCTATAACGCGCCCAGAGATGAGCGTTATCAGGACTACCAAGCGTACGATGAGCCTGTCTCGGACAACCGCTCCCCTTACGAGGGAGCCCAGCCTGAGAACCGCCCGCCCTATCCGCAGGGACAGTATACGGACGAGGGCTATCCGGCCAGAGAGAACTACGAGGAGCGGGAATACCCCGGCCCGCGTAACGATCGGCCCTACGACGGACCCGATGCGCCTTACCGGGCGGATACGGCCCAGCGTGAGGATGCTTACAGCAAAGGCCCGCAGCAACCGAAGCGCGAAGTCAATGAAGAACTCAACTCGATTGTGCGTGAGAATGTATCCTGGCTGAAGGCCTTCTTCTCTCCGGATTACACCGAGTCGGTGGCTTTGGCCAAAAACAGCAACGTGCAGTTTGCCTGGGCCCTGGTCTTCGTGGTGCACTTCATCCTGTTCCCGCTGTCACAGCTCTTTTTGCTCAATCGCTATACGGTCGGCATCGGCGCAAATGCCGGGATCTGGGCGTTCGGATTACTCCAGAGCGTTTTGAATTTCGGGATTTTGGCCGGCGTACTACTCCTGTCACAGGTCATCTTCAAGGAATTCCGCGACTGGTGGAGACCTCTGAACGCCGCCGCAGTCTGTATGATTCCCCGTACGATTATTCTGCCGCTCAACATACTCTTCGGCCTCTTGGGTGTCGGGATCTTCAATGAACTGAATGCCATTCTGGTGATCGTAGCCGGAATCATGACCATCATTCTGATGCTGAGATTCATGCAGCACAACAAGGAAAAACGTGCCGCCGTCTGGATCTTCACTGCCTTAGTCACGCTGTATTTCGTACTCCTGAGCGGGATCCTGCGAATCGGTTAAATCGTTTATTAGTATAAGTAAAGCCGCCGGTGTTGTAGACACGGGCGGCTGTTTTTTGGCCAAAAATCAGTTCGGCGAATTAGATATCCGCTTCGCGGAATGAAATCTCCAAGGCAGCGTGCGAGGCTTCAAAAGGTCTGAAGACGACACCCGCAGCGGAAAATATGCGTTTCGAGACGATCACCTGATCGGTATCGCGATACTTATCGGAGATATAGATGACCTCGCGGATGCCGGACTGGACGATGGCTTTGGCGCATTCATTACAAGGGAAGAGGGCGACGTAGATACGGCAGCCCGCCAGGGAAGTGCCGGGGTTGTTGAGGATGGCATTAAGCTCCGCGTGGCAGACGTAGGCGTACTTCGTATCGCTGAATCCGCCTTCTCTTTCCCAGGGAAAATCGTCATCGTCGAGGCCGATGGGGAAGCCGTTATAACCTGAGGAGATAATCTTGTTCTCGGGGCTGACGATGCAGGCACCGACCTGGGTACCCGGGTCCTTGCTGCGCTTGGCCGCTAGCTGGGCGACCCCCATGAAGTACTCGTCCCAAGAGATATAGTTCTCGCGTTTGGGCATTTAGTTAAGCTCCTTTTCTGACTTAGCGGGCGTCACCGTGGAAGAAGTTGATCGGGCTACCGGAATTCGAGTGGATGCCGCAGGGCACCTTCGGCACGAGGTCCGAGGAGGCATCGAAATGCAAAGTACGTGTTCTGTTTCCGCAACCGGGTGTCGCGAGCTGACCGGAGAAACTGCAGATCTCAAGGCTCACAATACCGGCTGGCTTATTCCATTCCATCGCTTCTTCTTCGGCATGGATGTCTTTCATGAAGTCACCGATGAGATTATGAATATGATAGAAGTCTTTCCACTCGATGAAGGTCTGTTTCAGGCGGTTATCGAAACCGTACCAGCCCACACTGGTGTAGAGCGGTGTCTGCATGACCATCCATTCATCTTTACGGCCGTTAGACGTACCGGTCTTGGCGGAGGCCGCGATGCGCTCGCCCTGAGCATTCGTGATTTCGCCGACACCGTTTGCAGTACCGCGGAAGGTGGTGCCGCCTGTGCCCGTACGGAGAACTTCTTCCATCATCATCTGGACCTGGTAAGCGGTCTCAGGTTTGAAGACTTGAGTGAAGTCCGCTGTATTCTCGAGAAGGACCGTACCATTGCTGTCGAGGACCTGGCTGTAGGATTTGGCCGGTGCATAGAGCCCACCGTTCGGCAGTGTGCTGAACGCATCCGCCATCTGCAGCGGGGAAGTACCGTAGGTCAGACCACCGGTGGCCAGTGAGAGCTGAACCGGATCGCTGAAGAGATCGATGCCCATCTGCTTCATGTAGTACTTGGAATTGGCTACGCCGACTTCGGCCAGCAGCTTAACCGCCGGCACGTTGTTCGAGATCTTCAGACAATCGATCAGGTTCATGATGCCGTAATAGCTGTCGTAGGAGTTAGTAGGCCAGGCTTCATCAGGACGGCGGGGGTCCATGAAGACCTCCTCGTCACGGATCATGGTGGCGGGAGTTGCGATCCCGAGCTGCATCGCCGGCGCATAGACGGCCAAAGGCTTGATCGCCGAAGCCGGCTGACGGCGCATACCCGTCGCTCTGTTGAGCACCAGGTTTGCTGTTTTCGGGCCATAACCGCCCTGTAAGGCGACAATGGTATTGCTGCGGTTATTGACGACGGCCACACCGGCTTGAGGCGCTTCAGGTGAATTCACATAATCGCTCGGGTCCGTCTGGAAATACTCAATATTGGAGAAGTAATCATCCAGACGATTCTGAATTGCAGTATCCACAGTCGTATGAATCTGGAGGCCGCCATTCATGACCATCCGGTAGGCGATGTTCTCAGAATAGCCTTTCTGCTCGATGAGGTCGGCGATGACCTGTGCGATCGCATATTCTTCAAAATAGGAGTTAATCGCCGTTCCTGTCTGGCGTATCGTTTCCTGATTGTAGATGAGCTCGTAATTCATAGCCGCTTCGAACTGCGAAGGGGTGATCATCTCTTCTTGAAGCATAGCTTGAAGCACCACACGCTGACGCCTCTGGGCGTTCTTGCGGCCCAACTCAGTTCTGGGGTTATAGGAAGAAGGACTCTTAGGAATGCCGGCCAAAAGCGCCGACTCCGCCAGGTTCAACTCTGAAGCTTCCTTGCCGAAGTAGGCTTTGGCCGCAGATTGAATACCCACAAAGTTATTGCCCATAGGCACCAGGTTGAGGTAAAGCCCCATAATCTCGGACTTCGACAACTGATCGGTCAGCTTCACAGCCCTGAACCACTCCTGAACCTTACGCTGATAAGATACCTCATCATCACCGGTGAGCATCTTGACCGTCTGCTGGGTAATGGTCGAACCGCCATGGGCCGATTCACCGGAACTGGTCACCACACCCACCACCGCACTGATAATACGGCGTGGATCGATCCCGATATTCTCATCGAAAGAACGGTCCTCAATCGCCATGAACGCTTCATCAATATATGTAGGCGAAACATCGGCATAGGGGACAAGCTCACGATTAATATTGCTGGAGCCGGTCAGGGACGCAATCTCCACCGCATTCGCGTCATAAATATGAGTGGTCTGCTCCTCGATTACAAAGAGATCGCTCGACAATTCGTTCGCCGTGGAAATGTAACCCACCACGATGCCGATACCCGTACCGCCAACGAAGAGAATCGCCACGACCAAAATAATCGCCACCAGCAAAGCCACCTTACCGGCAAACTTACCCAGGATCCCGGGCACCGTCAGATGATTATTCGGAATATGCGGCTTACCCGAGACGCGTTTCCGGACATTTCGCTTAATGCGGAAAAGCTCTCTTCTCTTGATCCGTTCTCTGCGCTCTTCGTCATACGCCTTGCGCTTCTCGTCGAAGCTCTGGCGATTGCTCTGCGGCGTCGACTTCATCCTGCTGCCCGCAGAAATGCGCTGCTTACCGATCGTCCTTGATTTCGTCGAGCGCTCCTGTAGGGAGGATTTCATCTTCCCAAACCCATTGCGCGCGCGCTCTGCGAGCGCTTCCAGGGGGTGTTGGGTGGATTTGGTTTGGTTGGGATTGGCGGTTTGGTTAGGGCGGGTTTGGTTGGTGCTCGGTTGGTTGGTGCGGGGCTCTTGGCGCAGCGGCTTTTTAGCTTCGCTATGCTGAGCCGGCCTCTGGGGATTGGATCCGGGTTTACGGAAGTCATTATCACTCATGCTAGTCCTCTTGACGGCACTTCATTTGAGTAACCGTTATTGTTTCTTGTCTAGTGGGACAAGTAGTGGTGTGGCAAATCTTCTATGATCTTAAATCAATTTGATATTATACCACGCCGGCGTGCGGTTGGCATTAGAAGTGGGGGGTGGGAGCCTGGGAGTCCGCATCTCCCTCGGACGACTCACAAAACTCGGAAAAATGTCCCAAGCAATTTTCGTAATAAGTTACTTGGGGTCTTATTCAAGTAGTGTGTTACCACCTCGGGGGTTCTCACCAAACTCGGAAAAATGTCCAAAGCAATTTGTGTAACAAATTACTTTGACCAAAATCTCGAGTATGGTGAGAATTCATTTACCAAGCATATTACTTTGGTCAAAATCTCGAGTATGGTGAGAATTTATTTACCAAGCATATTACTTTGGTCAAAATCTCGAGTATGGTGAGAATTTATTTA
>CAZJTS010000112.1:0-6650 GCA_964548975.1 uncultured Fastidiosipila sp. | reverse complement strand
GGGAGCGCGCCGGTACGGATAAAGCGCAAGAGCACGATCAACCCAGTCCAGGCGAGGAGACAGAGTACCAGTTCGAAGCCCCACCGCCGCCGGTGAATCTGCACATCCGTACGTAACCAGTGCCGGATCTGGGGCGTAATCCCAAGCGCGAGATGCTCGATGGGCATTGCTTCTTCGAAGCGTCGATTCGCGCGCGTGAGATGGACGAGCCCGAAACCTAAGAGTGTCAAGAACGCGGCCATCCCAAAGAGGACGACCGCCCCAGTTCCAAGGCGCGACACAAACAGCCCAGATAGAATCACGAGAGGAAGTACGGCAAGGATACAGATCGCGGTGGCCGAGGCAAAGGTCCATGCGCTGCGCCGACGTACACGCAGATAGGACTCGACGGGTGTATGCGACCTGTCGCTCAGATGCCCGTCCTTCTCAATCAGCTCCAAGCGTGGCCGAACGTCTGAGAGGACACGCCCAATGGCCGCATTGGGCGAATACCCACTGCGTCTCAACTGACGATAGTCCGCCTGCATCTGCGCGTCCAGAGCATCCAGACGCACGCGGACGTCGGGATCCTCAAGATGCACCGAAGATCCACGTGTGCGCGTCTCCAAGTAATGTTTGAATGCGTCCATGCTCACTCCTTTGAGCTATTCTACCATGCGCCCCTGATCGCAGGGAGACCTGAGGGCACCGGAACAGATTGACGGTTGACGCCTGACGCAATTCAGATTAGAATGGCTAACGTTCATCGTGAATATCGGCATGGAGAAGTACCCAAGGGGCCGAAGGGGACGGTTTGCTAAATCGTTAGGCGTGAAAGCGTGCGAGGGTTCGAATCCCTCCTTCTCCGCCAAAATGTTAAGCCAAAATGCTAAAAAAGCCCTAAATTCGGGGCTTTTTTCGCATTTCTGGCACTAAATTTTTCCGAAAATTTTCCTTCACCATCCCCCACTCAACCAAACAGCGACAGCAACAACCCCGCCGCCACAGCAGAGCCGATGACGCCAGCAACATTCGGTCCCATCGCATGCATCAGGAGGTGATTGGATGAGTTGGCCCTCTGCCCTTCAATCTGCGAAATCCTCGCAGCCATCGGCACGGCAGAAACACCGGCGGAGCCAATCAGCGGATTGATCTTGCCGTTAGTAAGCTTACACATAAGCTTACCTAGCAAGAGCCCACCGATAGTACTGAAGACAAAGGCGATGAGTCCCAATGCAATGATCTTGAGGGTCTCGGGTCGCAGGAAGTTGTCCGCCACAGCCGTGGCTCCGACGGTTACGCCCAGAAAAACGGTCACGATATTGATCAAGGCATTCTGGACAGTTTCGGACAGTCGCTCAACGACGCCGGATTCTTTGAAGAGATTCCCCAGCATCAGCATGCCGATCAAGGGAGCGACGGACGGCAGAAGCAGGACACAGAACAGCGTGACGACGATAGGGAAACAGATCTTCTCTACTTTCGAGACTTCTCGGAGTTGAGACATCTTGATCTTCCTATCTTCCTTAGAAGTCAAAGCGCGCATAATCGGCGGCTGGATCATCGGGATCAGAGCCATGTAAGAGTAGGCCGCGATGGCGATCGCCGGCAACAATGTCGGAGCCAGCTTCGAGGTCAGGAAGATTGCCGTGGGTCCGTCAGCCCCGCCGATAATAGCGATCGAGCCGGCTTCCCCCGGTGAGAAGCCCAGCGCTGTGGCGACCACGAAGGCAAATCCGATCCCCAACTGCGCACCTGCCCCCATGAAGAGACTGCTCGGCCGGGCAATTAAAGGACCGAAGTCGGTCATTGCCCCTATGCCTAGGAATATCAATGACGGATAAATGCCCAGTTTCACACCTTGATATAAGTAATAGAGCAATCCGCCGGCATTTTCACCGCTCGGTTCGCCCATCAGACCGCTCAACGGCAGATTAGCCAGCAACACCCCGAAGGCGATCGGCAGTAGTAAGAGAGGCTCGAACTTTTTCACAATCGCCAGATAGATCAACACACAGGCGACCAAAATCATCACCAGGTGCTGCCAAGTCAGTGCCGCGAAGCCCGAAGTCTCCCAAAGCGTTTTCAATGCATCAATGATCACAATCGGCCTCCTCAGCTCAAGCTCAAGAGCGCATCACTGGTTTGGATCTGCGCGCCTTTGGCCACCCTGACATCCGTGATTGTGCCATCGCGCGGCGCAGTGATCTCATTCTCCATTTTCATGGCCTCGAAGATCAAGAGCACATCGCCGGTTTTCACTGTGTCGCCTACGGCTACTTTGAGCGCAAGGATCGTGCCCGGCATGGGCGCTTCGATGACCTCTCCACTCCCTTGCGGCTGGGGCGTCGCAGTCTCAACCACCGGCTGGGCTACAGGCGCAGCAGTTGGTGCAGCGGCTACCTCGGTCGTACGCACGATCCCGGCTTGCCCCCGCTCGACCTCAACCTCATACTCTGTATCATTAATTCGCACAATATATATCATTCTTCATTCCCCTCTTCGATCGCCCGAATGGACTTGAACCACAGTTCCTCCAACGGGATCTCCAACTCGTCACTCACAATCGCCATGATCAGCGCAGCCGTCGGTTCATCGACGTTTTTCAGTTGTAGTGTTTCGGCCAAAGCCGGGCTCGCCGGCACTGTTCCCACTTCAAGCGGACCTTGGGTCGGGACAGGCCGGGTTTTGGCCAAATTCAAGCGCGCCAGCGCAAAAGAGAATAGGCGGATCAGGAGAAAGAGCGAGGCCAAAACAAAGAAGACCACACCCAGCGTAAATAGGCCGATGACAAGGCTTTCCGGTACTGACATGGACTAGGCCTCCTTCCTACGGATCGAGTAGCGCACGGTTCTGCTT
This sequence comes from uncultured Fastidiosipila sp., assembly GCA_964548975.1. Lineage (GTDB taxonomy): Bacteria > Bacillota > Clostridia > Saccharofermentanales > Fastidiosipilaceae > JAAYZH01. The sequence goes on along the minus strand of CAZJTS010000112.1, from coordinate 3,812 downwards.
TCTCTGGCTTCTCGTTCCTGGAAGAATTTCTCTGCGATCTGCGGGAAGGCGATGTAGGTCAGGACGTCCTCGTCATTCCGGGCTTGGGGGCCGAGCTCGGCTTTGGCCGCCTCAAAACCGTCCGAGAGCGTTTCAGCATAACGGGTGGTAATGGGTGATTCATCGCCGAGGACCTGAGCCATGAGGTCAGAGTTGACCGTCCCGGGTGCCTTGCCGTACTCTCCTCTGAAGTAGGACTTGATCTCCTTCGAAACGTTCTTATAGCGCTGGCCGGTCAGGACATTGACGACCGCCTGGACCCCTACCATCTGGCTCATAGGAGTCACGAGCGGCGGATAGCCCAAGTCCTTACGGACGCGGGGCGTTTCCTCGAGGACCTCGTCGAGTCGATCCATAGCATTCTGGGCTTTCAGCTGAGCAATCAGATTCGAGAGCATACCGCCCGGCACCTGATAGGTCAGGGCATCCGTCTCGGTGCCCAAGACAAAAGGATCGAGCTGACCGGAGGTAACGTACCGCTCTTTCAGAGGTTTGAAGAAATCGTTGATGGCCTTGACTTTGGCCTCATCAAGATCCGTTTCATAGCCCAACTGCTGTACAGCGTAATTCAAAGATTCGGTTGCGGGCTGCGAAGTGCCGCCCGAAAAAGCAGAAATCGCCGTATCGATCCCGGCACATCCGGCTTCGACAGCCTTGAGGTAAGTCATCGGCCCGAGCCCGGTGGTCGAATGGGTGTGAACATAGATGGGCAGGCGGACCTTCGCCTTGAGAGCAGTGACCAGATCAAAGGCCTCTTGCGGGCCCATAATTCCGGCCATATCCTTGATGCAGATGGAGTGGACGCCCAGCGCCTCGAGCTCCTCGCCGAGCGCCGCGTACTTCTCGATCGTGTGGATGGGGCTGTTGGTGTAGCAGATACAGCCTTGGGCGTGCTTGCCCTGCTTCAGAATCTCATCCAGGGCCACCTCAATATTGCGAAAATCGTTGAGGGCATCGAACACCCGGAAAATATCAATGCCGTTCTGAGCGGCATGGGCCACAAACTTACGGACGACATCGTCGGGGTAGTGTTTGTAACCAAGGATATTCTGGCCGCGAAGGAGCATCTGGAGATTGGTCTTCTTGACTTTGCTCTTGATCTTCCTTAAGCGCTCCCAGGGGTCTTCACTCAGATAGCGCAGACAGGCGTCGAAGGTTGCGCCGCCCCAGCATTCCAGGGAATAAAAGCCGGCTTCGTCCATAGTTTCCAGGATGTCTTCGAACTCCGCAAAAGTCATGCGGGTGGCGATCAGGGATTGGTTGGCGTCACGTAATACGGTTTCGGTAAAGTTCACTTTCATGTGCGTTAGTGCCTCCGTTTTGCTAGTGAGCAATCTGCTTCAAGTATACCTTAATCGGAGAGGGGCGTGGGCTTTGGGATCGCCTCACGTTTTCTTTTTATCTACAACATTTCGTAACATTAGCTCTGCTATTATTTCGGTTTCGTAATAATATAGAGGCATAACAACTCAAGGAGATTTCACTAATGAACACCCAACTCAAAGGCATCCATCACGTCACTGCCATCACCAGCAGTGCCGAGAAAATTTACGACTTTTACACCGACATTCTGGGCTTACGTCTGGTCAAGAAAACGGTCAATCAGGACGACATCAACACCTATCACCTCTTTTTCGCCGACGACCGCGGCAACCCCGGCACCGATATGACCTTCTTCGATTTCCAGGGCAGCCCGAAGCACCGCCGCGGCACCAATGACATCGCGCGCACCGGTTACCGAGTGCCGAACGACGAAGCTCTGGATTACTGGCTGAAGCGGCTGGATCACTATGAAGTGGCACATGAAGCGCCTGTCGAGATTTTTGGCCGGAAGGTCATCTTCTTCGAGGACTTCGACGGCCAAAGCTATGCCATCTTCTCTGACGAAAAAGATGCGGGCGTCGCTGCAGGCGAACCTTGGCATAAGGGGCCGGTGCCTGATGAATATGCGATCTATGGGCTCGGACCCGTGTTCCTGCGCGTGCGGGAAACATCGCGCATGGCTGAAGCGCTCGTCGATGTGATGGGTATGCGGGAAGTCGACACCGAAGGAGCTTATACGCTTTTCGAAATGGGTGATGGCGGCAATGGCGCATCGGTGATTGTGGAAGAAGCGAGCGATCTGCCGGATGCCGGCCAGGGCTATGGCGGGGTGCATCACGTGGCCTTCCGGATGAAGGACAAGGCGGAGCTTGACGCCTGGCTGGAGCACTTCGCGAAGCTCGGCTTAAGGAATTCCGGTTTCGTCGATCGCTACTACTTTAAGTCTATTTATATCCGGCTCCATCCGGGGATTCTCTTCGAGCTGGCTACCGATGGCCCGGGGTTCATTGATGATCGAGAAGATTATGCTATTCTGGGAGAAACCCTCGACCTGCCGCCGCATTTGGCCGAGCACAGAGACTATGTGGAGTCCGTTGTGCGGCCTATTGATACCGTGCGCAGTACCCGACAATTCAAGAAGGAGTACCCCGACACATGGAACGAGACCTGAAAGCCCTGATTGTCCTGTTCAAAGCGAACCGTCATATGCTGTCTCACCTGAAAAAATCGCTTGAGGGTGAGGCGCTGAGTGTCAATGAATTCGTGGCGATGGAGGCGATCTTTAATAAAAACAGCCTGACCACTCAGGAACTGATCGATGTCGTCCTCATCCCCAATTCTTCCATGACCTACGTGCTGGACACGCTCTGTGACAAGGAGCTGGTCGTCCGGGAACGTGATGCGTCAGATCGGCGGATCACGCGCCTGGCTTTGACCGACTACGGCCAGAAATTCTTCCGGGAGATCTATAAACGCCACTTCTCCCATATGCGCAAAGTCTTCGACGTGCTGACCGAGGCGGAAGAAGCCCAGCTCAAGGAAACACTGAAAAAACTAGGAAAACACGCAGAAAGGCTGCTTACAGAATGATTCACGTAACTAAAGATGGTACGAACGATCACGCCATGATTCTCCTTCACGGGACCGGCGGGAATGCGACCAGTCTCTTCGATCTGGCAAACTTTATTGATCCCGACGCGACCTATATCGGGGTCGAAGGCGATGTCCTGGAGGACGGCATGCGGCGGTATTTTGCCCGCTACAGCGACGGCAGTTTCGATCTGGAGAGTCTCGCCGAGGCTACCGTTGAGCTTCAGGCGCTCGTTCAGGGTTTGGAATTGGGTTCTAAAAAGGTCACTCTGGCCGGCTACTCCAACGGCGCGAATCTCATCGTCAATCTCCTGAAGGAGTACGAGACGGAGTATCATCATGCGCTGCTCTTCCACCCGTCCGCAGGCCGCGCCGAGGTGGCGTTCAAGCCCCAAGCGCAGCTCAAGGTGCTGCTCACCGGCGGGAGCGGCGATCCCTACATCAGCGACGCGGAATTCCAGGCGCTTCACGAGGCACTTGAGGCCTCCCGGATTGACGTCAGGGTCCACACTCACAACGGCGGCCACAGCCTCACCCATTCCGAGCTCATCGCCGCCCAAAAACTGATCAATGAAGTTTCATAGCATAGACCTCAGCCAGCTGGACAGTAAGGAGCGCGCGAAAATCGTCAAAGGCAGCGTCCTCCCCCGCCCGATCGCCTGGATCACTACATCGAACGAGGATGGCTCCGTGAACCTCGCGCCCTTCAGTTACTTCAATATGCTGAACAGCACGACGCTGGCCGTTTCATTCATGCGCGAGGCCGGCCGGAAGGACACCGCCCGCAATCTCCTGCGCACAGGCGAGGCGGTCATCCACATCCCCGACACCTCCCTGATCGAGGCCGTGGACCTGTCCTC
>CAZJTS010000111.1:0-6720 GCA_964548975.1 uncultured Fastidiosipila sp. | reverse complement strand
GGACCGGCGTAGGTGAAGGTGTCGGCACAGGCGTAGGGACCGGTGTAGGTACGGGTGTCGGTGATGGTGTGGGGACAGGTGTCGGAACCGGCGTAGGTGAAGGCGTGGGCGCCGGAGTCGGTGATGGTGTCGGTACCGGGGTAGGAATCGGTGTGGGTGCCACGGTCGTCGGACGCGCGGTTGTGGGCGTAGTCGTCGGACGGGCTGTCGTCGGCCTTGCGGTTGTCGGACGAGCCGTTGTCGGCCGCGGCGTTGTCACGGCGGGTGCTCGCGGCGGGGTCGGTGAAGGTGTCGGGACCGGTGTCGGCGCTGCGGTTGGAATTTGGGTCAGCTTGGTATTCGCAATTTCGGATTCAGAATACGTGAAGCCGTAGATCGACTCCGACAAGAAGTCGACATTCTGTACCAGATCCGGAACCAGGACGGCCATATTCTGAATATAGGTTTCTTCGAAGGTGAAATCCTGCGGGATGCGGTTATTGACAATCCTGTAGCCGAGCATCGAGGGCGCATGCGAGGCTAAGCTCAAGACTTCTGAGCGTGTGTAGTTCGTCGTGATCTCCGGCAAAATGGCATCAAGCAAGGCATTCAGCTGGAGCACATTCGCTCCCCGCACTCGAGAAACCACCGCCGAAAGCACTTCTCTCTGCCGATCCGTCCGCTCATAATCGGATCTGCCGATGCGCCTGATGCGCGCATAACTGGTCGCCTGCGCTCCGTTGAGCAGCTGACGACCGGCATTGACCAGTGGTTCGGTGCGGCGACTGACGCCAATGGCCTCCTCGAGTTCCGGAACCATCAGATTGATTTCGTAGCGTTCTTCCTCGCTTATGCTGACGTAGACGCCACCGACGGAATCGATGATTTTGGCCATATTCTGAAAATTCACCAGCGCGTAGTGCTGGACAGAGATCAGGAAATTCTCCTGGATCGTATCGAGGAGGAGATCGGGCCCGCCGATGACATTGGCAGCATTCAGTTTGCCGTAGCCGTGGCCGGGGATCTTGACATACATGTCCCGCATGAAGGAATTCATGTGGACGGTTCGCCTGTCACTATCGATGGAGAGCAGGATCATGGAGTCGGAGCGGGACTGACCGTCATCCTCACGGGCGTCGACCCCGATCAACATGATGTTGATGATACTCTGATCATACATGTAGCCAAGGCGCTTACTGCTGGAGAGCTGGCGATTGATCCTGTCCAGAGTCAATTCATCGACATTCGTGACATCGGGCGGCACCGTCTCTTCCGGATCATCGATGGTGATGACGCCCTGCTCCTCGGTCGCCACCGGCGTGATCATCTGGGTCTCTTCGCCCACATAGTGGATCATATTCAGTTTGGAAAAGATATAGGACCCGATCAGGAGTGCTACAACGAGCACCGCAACGATCGGCAATATGAAACGTTTGCGGCGGTACCAGACAGGTTTCGAGCGCGTCACAACCGGTGCCGGATCTGTCGGTGTCGGTTCAGGCGCCCCTTCACCTTCACCCGGCGCTTCGGTCGGTGTTTCGTCAGCCACATCTGCCGGGCTATCCTCTGTCTTGTCCACGTTCTGATCGGGAATCTCTGCCATGTTTACTCCAGGGAATTACTTCCCAGCTCATTTCTGACCGTTTCCATCGCTGACGCGATCACCTGGTCCATATTGTAATACTTATATTCGCCGAGCCGGCCGCCGAAGATCACGCGTTCATCCACCGCCGCGAGGCGTGCATATTGCCCGTAGAGGTCCTGATTGCGCTCATCATTGATGGGGTAATAAGGGTCATCCCCTTCTTCCCATTCCTTGGGGTACTCCCGCGAGATGATCGTCTTCGGACCTTTGCCGAAGGTGAAATGCTTATGTTCGAAGATACGGGTATAAGGCGTTTCTTTGTCCGTAAAATTCATTGCCGCCACACCCTGATAATTCTCCTGGTCCAGCACTTCGGTCTCGAAGCGCAAGGTGCGATACTCGAGCTTACCCAGAGAATACTCATAGTAGGAGTCTATCGTGCCGGTGTAGATAATGCGGTCCGCCAGCTGTGCCAGCTCATGGCGCCGATCCAGGAAATTTACATTCAGAAGCACTTCCGTGTCCTTGAGCATACGGGCTACGAGATCCGTATAGCCGTCCACCGGGATGCCCTGGTGGGGGTCGTCGAAATAGTTATTGTCATAAGTAAAACGGACCGGCAAGCGCTTGATAATGAAAGCCGGAAGTTCCGTACAAGGCCTCCCCCACTGCTTTTCCGTATAATCCTTGATCAGTTTCTCGTAGACATCACGCCCCACGAGACGAATCGCCTGCTGCTCGAGATTCTGCGGGTTCGCCGGCGCTTCCCGGCGTTGCTCCTCGATTATGGCTTTGGCCTCCTCAGGCGTCACCGTCCCCCAGAGCTTGTTGAAGGTATTCATGTTGAAGGGCAGATTGTAGATTTCCCCTTTGTAATTGGCCAAAGGCGAGTTCGTGAACCGATTCATCCTGACCTTGGACGTCACATAATTCCATACCTTGTCATTGGCTGTATGGAAAATGTGCGCGCCGTAGACATGCACGTGAATGCCTTCTCGCTCTTCCGTGTAAATATGACCCGCGATGTGCCCTTCCTTCTCCACGACCAGACAGCTCTTGCCCGCCTCGCGCAGCAAATCGGCGCAGGTGGCTCCGAAAAGTCCGGCTCCGACAATTAGATAGTCATACTTCTTTTTCACAACGACGGTCCATCCTTTCTCGCAAACTTGCGGTTCGTTCTATTATACTAGATCAGAAGATCAGGAACGAAAATGAATATGAGGTAATTATGACTTTTTGGACGGAAGTGACTTTTCTTAAGGAGATTCAGGGCTACGATACCGCGAGCTTTCATTACGAGGACTACCGGATCCGCGCCAGCGAATGTGACGAGCACGGCTTCGCGCACACCCACATACTCTTCTCGATCTGCCAGGAAGTCTCGAACGGTGGTGCGGACAAAGCCGGGCTCTCGGCCGCAAAAATGCGCGAACTAGGCGCCACCTGGGTCCTGAGCCGCGTGAGTTTGGAACTGAAACAGAGCCCTCGCTGGCGCGACAAAGTCCGTGTGTACACCTGGCAGTCCGACATGGACCGGATCAGTTTCATGCGTGATTACTATATGTTCGATGAATCCGGTGAGCCTTTCGGAACGGCGCGGGCAAGCTGGAACATCATTTCTTTGGCCGAACACAAACTCCTCGGTCCCACAACCATCTTCCCCGACCGCAAGAATCCCCACCTCGTCGACCTGAGCGCCTTCACGGACTCCGCCCTCCGCCTCCGAGCGAATTACGCCGACTTCGCCGACGCTGAACCGTTTCCGGTGACCGCCGGCTACAGCGCTATCGATCGCAACGGCCACGTCAACAATACCCGCTATGTCGCCATGAGTATCGACGCCGCTCAACGCCTGCTACCGGGCCATGCGCTTGCCCGTTACGACATCAATTTCGTCACCGAAATGCTCAAAGGCGACAGTGCCGAAGTCCTTGCTGTCGCTCTGCCCGAGAATCAGATTGCGGTAAAAGCGCTCTCAACCACAGGCAAGGACCACTTCAGAGCGCTCATCACTTACCGTTAATTCAGGTTGTGCATGAAGGTGCGTTGCTCCTTGATCTGTCCCTTCTCATAAGCATCCAGGAGCTCCCCCAGATCCTCCAAGCGCGTCCTTATGGTTCTGCCTCGATCCGTGTCCTCGATCCTGAGCCGTCTCGGCATCTCCTCCACCACCTGGAGATTCGGCGTATACGCGCCCATATCATTCTCAATCTGTGAGAAGTTGTGATGCTCGGCCAAAGCCAGGTGATGCGAATTGAAAATCAGCGTATAGCCGTTAATCCCCGTCTTCGGCTGATAGGCCTTCGAGATCCCGCCATCGATTACATAGAGTTTCCCGTTCGCTTTGACCGGCGTTTCCCCATCCTTGATCTTCACCGGCACATGCCCGTTAATAATTCTGGACTGCTCGGGATCCATCTCAAACTCCTCGAAGATTCGGTTACACGTCTCCTCCTCAGCACTCAGCTGATAATAAGGGTTATAGATTTCCTTGCGTACGCCCTTATCGTCCAAAAAGTAGTTTTCGAACGTCGCGATCTTACTCTTACCGAACATCGGCGACTTTGACCCACAGAAGAGATACCACATGAAGTCCTTCGCCGCTTTATCCTGCCGCTGAATATCCTCGGAAAAATACGCACGCATCATCTGCACACCGACGAAATCCAACAGAGACTTACCCGAATAGGTCCGTCCTTCATACTCGAAAGTCGCGAAACTACCGTCCTCTTCCATCGGAATACAGCCGTGGAAAAGCAGATTGTTATTGGTTCTCAGGTAGGAACTGCCGTGTGAATACAGGAAACTCACATGCCGGTGGAGCGGCTCACTGTGCAGGAAGGAGGCCTCGATGACATTCATCAATTCCTCCTCTTGAGGTGACAACTTCAAGGGATCCTGGGGATCGATCGTCGGGAAATTCTTATCCTTCAACGGATATTCCTTCCCCTCATGAATATAGACCAGACGCTCCCAATCCACCTTCTTCAGAACAATACGGTCATCCATCAAGTATTCCGGATGCTGTTCCAGAAGCTGGCCTTCCATCTTGAAGAGCAATACCGCGATCGCCTTATGCATACGAGCAGCCAGCTGCTCATCCACCAGGTCGTACTTGTTCTCATCGAAGCGCCTCGGCATAAACAACTCGCAAGGGTCATCGCCGTATACATCCGTCGCAAAATTCGTCAGTGCGCGAAGATTAAACCCATAGCCATCCTCAAGCGCATCGAAATTGTTATAGCTGATCCCCGCTCTCAGCACCGAGCACATACACACCTTATTACCGGCGGCCGCCCCCATCCACTGAACATCATGATTGCCCCACTGGAAATCCACCTGATCGAAGTCGATCAGCTCCTCCATAATAATGTGCGGCCCCTTACCCCTATCGAAAATATCGCCAATAATATGGAGGTAATTCACACAGATCTTCTGAATCATGACGCAGAAGGCGGTAATAAAGTCCTCTTGCAGATTATCCTGAATAATAAACGCCACGATCTCATCCCAGAAACTCTGGCGATCAAAATCCCCCGGCCCCACATAGAGAAACTCATTCAGAATCGAACGATACTCCGCCGGCATTTTACGGGTCACCTCACCCCGGGAATACTTCGCCGAAATATAGCGACAAATCTCCGCCAATCGCACAATCGTAATCCGAATCCACTCATCCGTTTCACGCCCGCTCTTACGCAGCAGCCCCAACACCTTCTGCGGATCATAGATCAGATTCGCCAACTGATTCTGCTCGTTCTCCGTCAGCATATTCCGATAGAGCTCACGAATCTTCGTCCGGATATTCCCCGACGCCGACCGCAAAAGATGGATAAACGCCCCATCCTCCCCATGCAGATCACTGAAGAAATACTCCGTACCCTTGGGCATCTGCAGTTTCGCATGCAAGCGCAGCATCTCCCCCCGCACGGTCCGGCGATCAGGGTAGTCTTCAGCCAGGAGCTGTAAGTATTTCTGATTCATATTTGTCTCCTTGTGGTGGTTTGTGGGTATTTAGATACATTCTAGCGTAAATCAGGGGTTCGGGGTTGGTTCTACGGTTCTACAGTTTATCCGCTGTCTTTCCGGAAATCTACAAGCTGCGCAATTGCCCAGTGGACAAATCTACAGCTTATGAGGAGATTAGGGGCCCTGGCACTTCAATTTACAGCGAGATTCGGCCTCAACCCGCCGATTTCGGGGTTTTTCGGTCCTCGGCCAACTCGAATTAATCTACAAGCTGAGGTTTTGGCCAAAAGGGCCGGCGGACAAATCTACAGCTTGTACGACAAGGGGGATTCTATTCTGCCGTTACCACAAGCTGTAGCAACCGGAAAAACGCATCCGATTCAACTTGTAGACATCCACGTCTACCACAGGTTGCTGCAACCGGCTGAAAACCCTACCACAAGCAGCCTGTAGACAGCCCCCTTTACCACAAGCTGTAGCAATCGGAAAAAAATCCATCCGATTCAACTTGTAGACATCCAGGTCTACCACAGGTTGCTGCAACCGGCTGAAAACACTACCACAAGCAACCTGTAGATGACCTCCTTTACCACAAGCTGTAGCAAGTGGAAAAACCCATCCGATTCAGCCTGTAGAAACCCCCCCTTTACCACAAGCTGTAGCAACCGAAAAAACCAATCCAAACAGCATAAAGAAAGAAAGAAAGCCACAACCCTCAAAACCTAAACACATTCAACCCTGTCTCTTCAGATTTCTCCCGATCCACAGCCCCATCAATAACACGAATGAAGATCTCAGCAGTCCCACTGATCACCGCGCGATTTAAGTGGCCACCGAGCATCGACTGGTCAGCTCTCCCGAATGTCGCATGGACATGAAGGTATGCTTTCCCGGCCATTTCGGTGATGTTGCCGTCGATCGAGGTCATCTCCAGGGGCTCCTCGAAAGTCTGCTGATTGAAGGACTCTGTAGCCAAATCATACAAAGCCAATTCCGCTTCAGAGCAAGCGCCTAAGCCTTGGATGGTCGCTAAGCGAATTCCCTCCGCCTGAACCAACCGCCGTAAACAAGCTAAAACCTCGTCGCCGGGATCTAAGCGCAAAACTATCGTGTCGTGGTGTTTAGCATAATCCATTGAATCACCTCCTCGTCCCTAGATTAGCAGAAACCCGAAGTAAGCAACGAAT
>CAZJTS010000110.1:0-6722 GCA_964548975.1 uncultured Fastidiosipila sp. | reverse complement strand
GCGAACCCCCAACCCCTTTGGTCCATTTTCTCGAGTTTGGTGAGAATCAGTGGCTGGGGAAGCGAACCCCCAACCCCTTTGGTCCATTTTCTCGAGTTTGGTGAGAATCAGTGGCGGGGGAAGCGCATCTCCCAACCCCTTTGGTCCATTTTTTCGAGTTTGGTGAGAATCAGTGGCGGGAGAAGCGGAACCCCCCCAACCCCTTTGGTCCATTTTCTCGAGTTTGGTGAGGGGGCAGCGGAGATCCTCAGAACCTCAAATCCTCAAGCCCCCAACCCCAACACAACTACAACCTCTTCCGGCAGACTGTATCGACGAACTCTTGGATTTCGTGGGCTCTGTAACGCCAGTAGTGGAGAGGGGGATTTACAGGATCTTCGATACGTGGGAAGAGATCGTGGAGCGATGTGAGCATTTTTTGGAATTCATCGGTGCGAAGACGAATGCGAGTGCCGAGAATATCAAGGATGCGGTGAACGACTTTGCGGAATTCTTTCAGGTTATAAAGCTCATGCTTAGTGATGTGTATCACCGTATAACCGAGTGTTTCCAAGATTGTTGTGCGACGGAGATCGGCATCGCAGGTGCCTAAATGATAGGCGCCATCGTATTCGATGATCAGTTTATGTTCGGGATAACATATATCGGCATAGAAATTTTCGCCTGCGTAACTGGAGACTGAGGCCGGAAGGAGGATCTCATAGTTGAATACCGGTTTACCGACACCAAGCCCGCCCAGCAGGTTCGACATTGAAATTAACATATGGGTCAATGCCTCCATTGGAGAACGACATCCGTCGCAGGCGTAATTTAATGCGCGAAGTGCAACCAGTCGGCCACGGTGATGATGCATGTCATTAATATGACGACGAAGCTTGCTTACAGTAGTCAAAGGTCGACCGCCATCGGGAGCTGAACAGAAAAGATTCGCCAGCAGGATGGAGCGCTGGATGCCAAGTTCATGACAGACTTGTAGATACGCGTGCTCCGGTGAAACGACTGCAACTCCACCGATTATGCGCTGAACCTTCTCACTATCTTTCAACAGACAGCAATGAACCTTGAAGCCGCGTTTCGTGAATCGGTGATTGGCAGAGAACACTGTTACCTCGGTCTCAAGCCCTGAGATCTCTTCGGCAAAATGCGCTTCAATAAACGGTACTCGCAGGAAGCGCACTGCGGACCAATGACTGAGAAAATGCTTCGTTTTCATTATTGAAGCGTACAACCAAATCCGCAAGAAGAGCTCCCACAATTTGCAACAAATTTCCCCTAAATTACCCCCTCCACAAACCCAACCCATTAAATTACCCCCTTCCCCAAACCCAACCCATTGAATAATCCGCCTCTCCCGACTACACTTGGATCAAGGCAAGTACAGAGGGGAGAGCACCATGAAAGATGTCATCCTGATCGGAATCGCGGGCGGATCAGCCTCAGGTAAATCATCGATCTCGAAGCAGCTTCAGAGCGCCTTCGTATCTACGAAGTCTTTTCAGATCCTGAAGATGGACGATTACTATAAGGATCAGGCCGAGCTGAGTATGGAGGAGCGCTACCAAACCAATTATGATCACCCCTTTGCCTTTGATACAGCGTTGCTGCTCGAGCATCTCCAACTTCTGAAGCAGCGGGTGGCGATTGATAAGCCGACTTATGATTTTGTCAGCTATACGCGCTCTCAGGAAATTGAGAAAATTTATCCGGCGGATGTGATTGTGCTCGAAGGGTTGTTTATCCTCGATAGCGAAGAACTCCGGGAATTGATGGATATCAAGATTTTTGTGGAGACACCTGCCGATGTGCGTTTTATCCGTCGTTTGGTGAGGGATGTAAAGAAGCGCGGCCGGACGGTGGATTCCGTCGTCGATCAGTATTTGGCGACGGTACGGCCGATGCATGAACAGTTTGTGGAGCCGTCGAAACGGCATGCCGATGTGATTATCCCGGAGGGCGGGCACAACAAGGTCGCAATAGACCTCTTGCAAACGAAGATACGCAGTGTTTTGGCCGAGGAAAATTGGAGGACTGAATGAAGAAGATAACGAGTTTTACGGTGGATCACGATATCCTGGAGAAGGGGATGTATATCTCGCGGATCGACGGCGATGTGGTGACTTATGACATCCGCATGAAGAAGCCGAATCAGGGGGATTATCTGGATATGGCGGCGGCGCATACGTTCGAGCACCTGTTCGCAACCTATGCCAGGAACAGTCAATGGTCAGACGCGGTGCTCTATGTGGGGCCGATGGGGTGTAGGACGGGGTTTTATCTGCTTGTAAGGGATTCGCTGAGTCATGCGGACAGTCTCAAGTTGGTGAAGGAGAGTTTCCAATTTATCAGGGATTACTCGGGCACCATTCCGGGGACGGAGCCTAAGGAATGCGGTAATTATCGGGACCATGATCCGGCCAAAGCCCGGGCCATCGCAATTGACATGCTGGACGTTCTGGATACCTGGACAACTGAAGAAATGATCTACGAGAGCTGAGAGTTATCACTGTAATTTATCCTGAACAGTGGTACTATTTATATATTACTTGCTAGGAGGTACACGGCTATGACAGATGATAAGAATCATGAGAAAGAATTGGATCCTTTGTACGTGGATAAGAAGGAAAAGTCCATGGAAGAAGTAGAAAATGAAGGCAGTCTCCATGTAGGCAATGCGGAAGATTCCCGGGTAAACGCTTTGGATTCCATTACCTATGCAGACCATCAGCAGGTGTTCGGCCAGGATGTTAAGACGAAAGAACAACCGGACGATGCATGTAAGGATGACGACTCTGCGGGCCCTGCCGAGAACGTTGCTGACAAGTCTGAAGATCTGGCGGAACTCGAAGACAAGGACAATGCCGATGAAACCAAGGGCAACATTCATCCGGAAGATGATCACGGGCCCGTCGGTTTCGAAGATGAGACGCCTGCGGATGAGCGTGATGTTAGAAAAACATTTGAAGAAATTTAATTAATGCTAATAAACAGTAAAAAGGTTTCGGATGCTCAGCCGGAACCTTTTTTCTGTTGTAGAATATTTTGAGACTTGAATTGAGGTGAACTATGCAAGAACAGAACAAAGTAGTCCTCGTCATCATGGATGGCGTAGGTGTATCAGATAATGAATATGGGGATGCGGTCAAGGCAGCGCACAAGCCGAACCTGGACAAGCTCCTGGCCGAGAACCCGAACATTACTATCCAGGCGCACGGGACCGCCGTCGGCCTGCCGGATGATTCCGATATGGGGAACTCCGAAGTCGGCCATAATGCCCTCGGCAGTGGCCAAATCTATGCGCAAGGTGCGAAACTGGTCAACCAGTCCATCGAGAGCGGGGCGATCTTCAGCTCCGATGTCTGGAATGAGCTGGTCAATAATGCCAAGGCAAATCACAGCACACTCCATTTCATCGGTCTGCTGTCGGACGGCAATGTCCACTCCCATATCGATCAGCTGAAAGCGCTGGTTGCGAATGCCAAAGCCCAAGGTGTAGAGAAGGTCCGGCTCCATGCTTTGCTGGACGGCCGTGACGTTCCCCCGACTTCCGGTCTGACCTACATTCAGCAGATCGAAGAATATTTCGGATCACTGAACGACAGCACCTTCGACGCGCGGATCGCCTCCGGTGGCGGCCGCATGTATATCACCATGGACCGTTATAGAGCCAATTGGCAGATGGTCGAGCGGGGCTGGCAAACGCATGTTCTGGGTGAAGGGCGTCAGTTCGGCAGCGCGACAGAGGCCTATGAGACCCTCCGAGAAGAAACCGAAAAGCTCGATCAGGACCTGCCGGCCTTCGTCATCGCGGAAGCAGGGAAGCCCATCGGAACAATCGAGGATCAGGACAGTGTTATCTTCTTCAACTTCCGCGGCGATCGCGCAATTGAGATCTCCATGGCTTTCGAAGATGTCAACTTCCCATACTTTGAGCGCAAACGCGTGCCGCAGGTCATCTATGCCGGCATGCTCGAGTATGACGGCGACCTGCACATTCCCAGTCGCTTCCTCGTAAATCCGCCTGAGATCACCAATACCCTGACCGAGTACCTGGTCGACAAAAAGATCAATGAATTCGCAGTTTCTGAGACACAGAAGTACGGTCACGTGACCTATTTCTGGAACGGCAATAACTCCGGCTATGTCGACGAAACCTACGAGACCTATGTCGAAGTCCCTTCGGATAACGTGCCCTTCGAGCAGCGTCCCTGGATGAAAGCTGCGGAGATTGCCGATCAGGTGATCGAGGCCATGCTCAGTGAGCAGTACGGCTTCATCCGCTGTAACTTCGCAAATGGTGACATGGTCGGCCATACGGGTAACTTCCAAGCTGCAACGATCGCTGTCGAAGCCGTCGATCTGCAACTCGGCCGTATCTATGAGGTGGCCAAAAAACACGGCTACATCCTCGTCGTCACAGCCGATCACGGCAACGCGGACGATATGTACCAGCCTAAGAAGAAACCGGAAGACCCCGAGGTTCCCAAGACCGCTCACTCGCTGAACCCGGTGCCGATCGTCATCTATGATCAGGCCAAAAACTGGAAATTCAAAGAAGGCAAATTCGGTCTGGCCAACGTGGCCTCGACAATCGCTACACTCCTAGCGCTCGAGCCGAGCTCTGAATGGGAGCCAACCATGATTACCGAGGCCTAAACAGTCGACAAATGTTCAATTAGAAAAGTCCCCGCTTGCGGGGACTTTAGTATTTTCACCAATCTCTACGTAAGCGAAATGTCTTATCCGCTGACCGGAAGAACAGTGCCAGCAATCCCAGTTCAAGCAGGAGAACCACCGCAAAGGGTGGCCAATAATCCGCCAGATTCCCCCTGACGACGAAGAAGCCGATCACCAGAACCCACTCGGCGACTTTCAATAGAGTAAAGACCGGGCTCTGATTCAGAAGGTCTTTCGTGTAGGGCTGGATCAGGAAATATGCCAGGAGATGATAGAGCTCAAAGATCACGAATAGCAACAGGCAGATGCCGAACAGTCCTGCGATGGTCGGTAGCGGCAAGCTGAGTCCGCCTAAGCTGTTGATCAGGAAAAGACCGATTCCCAGTGACACTAGGGGCAGCAAACCTTTCTGACAAACGTGTTTCAGGCGCAAGAGAAAAAGCGCTTGAATATCCTGCTTGGTATAGAGTCTATAGTAGAGAAAGGGCAGATCCAATTGCCTGAAACACAGTTGCGTGTAGTAAGCGCCTGATGTCTGGAAAAGTGTCCAACTGAAGAGCACAGGTGTGTAGCTGAGCAATTGCCCCGCTTCAATCTCCAAAAGGCCAAATCTCAGCACGGCGATCAAGACGACCGAAACAAGGGCATTTACTATGAGCATCTGTTTTCGGAACCTTGTGAACACCTTACTATTCCGATGGAGGAAACTCTCGTGAAGATAGGCGACTGAACTCAGGTTTTCATGTGCCTCTGCCCACGCCTGATTGCTTTCCGGTGTACCGACATTAATCTCCCGGTCATCCGAGGTTAAGCCTGTACCCACGGCGATATGTAAGCCCAAGCGCTCCTGGGTACCATAGTGAAGGGAGACTTGTCTGTAGAGCTTATTCCTCATTAGATAGAAACCCGTGATGATCAGGATAATGCCGGCCGCAATGGCAAGATAGGGGAGGCTCAAGGAGAAGATAAATCTGAATCTACTGAGAATCACTAAATATGTGATGAAAAGAAGTGTCAGCAGGAGATAGCGGATCATCTTCCCGGGCATGCCTTGTGTTCTGCCGAAGAACCACAGATAGAAGCACTGTGCCAAAAGAATAATGATCAACTTCAGTAAGAGAGCGCTTAGCCAGATCCGCGGTTCTGAAAAGAGCAAGACCAGAACCGGTAAATAGGTAATGAGGTCTGTCAGCATGCGAATGCTGATTTTTGTTTTGTAGTAGGGGCTGGGATCCAGCTGAAAGTGGTGAAGAAAAAGATAATCTTCCTTTTGGCCGGCAAATAATTCACACTTTGCCACGGCAGGCATCAGGCAGAAGAGGAGTACAAACCAGACCAACTGATCGGTGCTGTTGAAACTGGGTATCCAGTTTCTCTCGACAAGCCATCCGGGCAAGCCCTGCAAGAAGATAAGGGCAAGAAGGAGTTTTCGTAAAGAGGCTCGAGCCAAAGTGAATATAGCACCGGGTAGCGCTAGTATCTCTTTCGCGTGGGAGCCTGAGCGGAGTGCGCGCGTGAAGATCTGCCCCAGGCTCGGAATCTTGCGAAAATAGTAGAGGAAACTGTTCGCTTGAATGGCCAGGAGCACTTGCATGTAAGCCAGAACACTTGTCATATAGGTCCCTCTTCCTCGAGGCTTGCCATCAGTTGACTTTCGAACGCTTCAGAGCTGTCTTTGTTCCATGCGGAATCGACCAGTTTTCCGTTCTTCAACAAGACAATTTCGTCACTGATATCGGTAGCCAGTTGAAGTATATGAGTAGACATGAGGATAATGTGCTCATGTTTCATGGCCAATAACTGCTGCTTGATATCATGGGAAACAATAATATCGAATGAGGAGAGAGGTTCGTCCAAAAGAATCACTTGAGGGTTCTGAACCAGTCAGCAAAGAAGTTGCAGCTTGTTCTTCATCCCATAGGAATATTCTTTAATCAGCTTATGTCTTTCCAGATTGGAGAGATTTACCAGATCAAAGTATTCATCTAAGTGGCCGGCGGGCAACTGCTGAGATTCCTTATTCAGGCGCAGAAAAAACCCACGAGCTT
>CAZJTS010000109.1:569-6768 GCA_964548975.1 uncultured Fastidiosipila sp. | reverse complement strand
GTCGAAGGTCAGCGCTTTCATCAGCGAGGCGAACTCGGTGAAGGTGTAGACCGGCAGGTTGCCGTCTGCGTCGGTTTCCGGGAAGAAAGGCAGCGTGCCGTCATCGACGAGCGCCTGCACCTCGTCACGACGTTTTTCGACGATGGCTTTGTTTACGGTCATGGATACGGCGGAGAAGTCCTTAGGCAGCGCATAGATATCGCCTTCGCCCAGGGTGTCCGTCTCAGAGTTGTAGCGGTAGAGGTTCAGCGCCTCCGGCCAAATTCTGTCAAGTGAGCCCTCTTCCAAGAGATCATTGAGCGGCGCGACTTTGTCTGCCCACACGCGGCGACGGATATCACCGACACCGAGGTAGAAGACGTCGGGCTCAGTATTCGCGGTCAGAGCGGCTTCGAGCTCCGGCCAGTACTGGTCGCCTGCGACCTGGAAGTCGACTTTGACATTGCGCTCTTCCTCGAAACGGCCGATGACTTCTCTGTACATGGCTTGTTCATGTTCCTGGGCAAACACGGATACGGTCAAAGTCGCGGTCGGCTCACCGCCGCCACCTTGCGTCTCACCCGCTGTACCACCTGTCTGACCCGGTGCATTCGTTGTCACGGGGTCTCCGCCGCATGCGGCGAGTGTGGTCAGCAGCAGTGCTGCAGCCAGAAAACTGGTCAAGATTTTCTTCATTGTTGTTTTCCCTCCTGAGATGTTTCCTCGAAATTGCTCCTTAGGCGTTGTAGAATTCGCACAAAGAAGCGGCTTATGTCCTGATTCTAGCACCGCATTCAAACAGTGACTAGACCATTGTTGTATGTTATTGTCTAAAATTATTGGGTTTCCTGAGAATAGTTGTATGTTTTATCCCAGTTTACCCCTCTAAAGTAGACAAATTACGTTGTGATTCGTTTAGATCCCCAGATTGAGGTCCCGTCTTCCGCTACCGCGGTGAAGCAGATCCCGTAGCGCTCCAGGTTCTCCTGCCACTGCCAGAGGAAGTAACCTTCGTAAGTCTTTCCGGCGATTTCCAGTGTGACGCGGTTGCCCTCAGCCAGTGTCCAGGTGCCTTCTTTTGCACCGCTGATCGCCCCGTCTTTGGCCAAAGTCAAGGTCACGGCCTGGGTAATCGCAGAGCCTACTTCCTTCCCGTGGTCGATGAAATCGAAGTCGCCGGCGAGTTCCGCCGCTGTAATCTCCGTGAGACTGTTGACGTCTGTCCCGGCGTAGCGGTAAGGTGCCGCAACCGGCCAGCCGTCCTCGGTGAAGAAGAGTTCATGGACGCGTACCTGGTGGAGCTCGCCCTGCCTCGGGAAACGGGTGTGGAAGATGAGGTAAGTCCGCTTCGTCTCCTCGTCGTAATAGACTGAGTTGTGTCCGGGCGAGACGTAGCCTTTGGCCAGATCATCCGTGGCCTCCGGCCACTCGAAATTGCCGAAAAGCTTCTGCCCATAGCGCTTGAAGACATTGAGGTTGCCGGTCACCTTGCTCATCGGCTCACCGCTGATATCGACATAAGGGCCGTCCGGACGCTCACTGCGGGCAACGCGCATCTGGTAGCCGCCCTTGCTGTCGAGGCCGCCGTACGACATGAAGAGGTAATAGTAGCCATGATCCGGTTCGTAGAGAATGTATGCGCCTTCAACCTGGCCGTGCCTGCCGCCCAGAAGATGGGTGCCGTAACCCTGGTCCGGGAGCTGCTCGCCGGTGGTCGGGTCCATTTCCAGGATGAAGAGGCCGCCGGAATAGGAGCCGTAGACCATCCAGAGGGTGCCTTCGTGATCGTAAAAGACGTGGGGATCGATCGCATTCGGATGGATATTCGCATCGTAAATGCGCCCATCGGGTGCTTCTTCGCCCCACATGCCGGACTTGAGCAGAATCTTTTCGTTGATGTAGGGGCCGTCCGGATTGTCCGATGTCGCCATGCCCAGGGCCGAGCGTGGGCTCGAGCCCTCGCAGGCGCAGTAGTACATGTGGTATTTGCCGGTCTCTTCCAGATAGACCCAGTCGCCTGCCCAGAGCGTGTCGGACTCGGCCCACTTCAGGGTTTCCTGAAGCTGAATGCTGGCGTTCGGCATGATGCTTCTGGCCTGATTCACCGACGTGGACATCTGCTCCCACTTCACGAGGTCCTTGCTTTTGGCCGTCTGAAGGTGCGAGCCGACGATGTAAAAGGTGTCGCCGGAACGCATCACAGAAGGGTCGTGCACCGTCACATCCTCGAAGACGGGCGGTGCCTGATCCTTGAATTTGTCCTGAGGCGCAGGCGCACAGGCGGTTCCGGCAAGGAGTCCTGCCAGAACGATTGTGAACAGCTTGAGTCCACGCATGCCTTAGGCCCCTTGGACTTCGGCCAAACGCACGATCTGCCAGGAGCGTGCCGGCAGCTTGACATCGACACTAGCACCGCTGATTTCGACGCCTTTGCCCGCTACGGGGTGAATGGCTTCTTTGTCCGGGCTGTTGGTCTGATCCATATCCTCACCTGTGATGACCTGGTGCTCTGTGACCTTCAGGTCGCCGTAGCCCAGGAGTTCGTAATTGGTCAGGACGTCTTCCTCACCGCGGTTGACCGCGAAAATCGTCAGCTCACCGCCGCCGTTATCGATCACGATGGTGTCGACGTAAGGCACATCGGTGTACTTCTTCGAGTCGTATTTCGGTGAATTCACTTGTGTGTTGAGCGCGGTGCCCCGGCCAAAACGCGAAGTGTACATATAAGGATAGAAGGTTGTCTGTTTCCAGGCCTTGCCGCCCTTCACGGTCATAATCGGGGCGATGACATTGACCAGCTGCGCGAGGTTTGCGATCTTCACGCGATCCGCATGCTTCAGCAGGGTGATCAGCATGGAGCCGACTAGCAGGGCATCTTCAAGATTGTAGATATCTTCCAACAGCGGGGGCGCTTCGCTCCAGCGATCGAAGGGAGCGTTGTTCGAATGGTACCAGACGTTCCACTCGTCGAAGCTCAGCATGATTTTCTTCCTCGATTTCTTCTTGCCGCCGACGTAGTCGCAGGTGGCGATAATGGTCTTGATGAACTCGTCCATGTCGAGGGAGTTCGCCAGGAAGCTGGGGGTATCGTTCTCGGGATTGCCGAAATACTGGTGCAAAGACAGGTAATCCACCTGCTCATAGGTGTGCTCCAGGACCTCCGCCTCCCAGGAACCGAAGGTCGGCATGGCGCTGTTCGAAGAGCCGCTGACGACCAGCTCGATGGAGGGGTCGTAGAGTTTCATGACTTTAGCCGTTTCGGCAGCGAGGCGACCGTACTCGGTGGCGGTCTTGTGGCCGATCTGCCAGGGACCGTCCATCTCGTTGCCGAGACACCAGGTCTTGAAGTTGTAGGGCTCTTTCTGGCCGTGGGCGATACGCATATCACTGTACTTCGTGCCGCCGGGGTGGTTACAGTACTCGAGGAACTGGCGGGCCTCGTCGATGCCGCGGGTGCCGAGGTTTACAGCCATCATCATTTCGGAATTGACCTTCTGCAGCCACTTGTTGAACTCCTGGACGCCGATGGTGTTCGGCTCGGTGGTGGCCCAGGCCAGGTCGAGGCGGCTCGGGCGTTCTTCGACCGGACCCACGCTGTCTTCCCAGTCGAAACCGGAGACGAAGTTGCCGCCCGGATAGCGGATAATGGGGACGTCGATTTCTTTGACCAGATCAATCACGTCCTGACGGAAGCCGTCTTCATCGGCCGTTTCGTGATCCGGTTCATAAATGCCTGTATAGACGGCGCGTCCCAAATGCTCGATGAACGAGCCGTAAATTCGCTTATCGACTTCGCCGATCTGAAAATCCTTGTGTACCTTTACTTCTGCTTTCTTCATGTCTTCCTCCTTATTTTTTACGCAGCTCCAGCAGCACGAGTGAAGCTGCCGGCAGCGTTGTCTTGATAGAGCCGTTCTCTTCGGACCAGTCGGTCCAGCTTTCGGGCTTGACCGTGTCCGGGGCTTCGAAGGTGTTATGGGCGTTGAGCTCTGTTGCCGTCAGGATCTCGGCTCTGTCGACGGACCAGGCTTTGGCCGAGGCAGAGAAGAGTTCCAGGTTCACTTCCTCGGAAGCGGTCGGGGACAGATTGCTCAGGGTGACGGTGATCTTATCGTCCTTCTCCGAGGCGGTCAGGCTGAGCTGCGGATAGTGGATCTGACGCGTAGTGCCGGTCCGGTCTTCGACCTCATGCTCGATCAGGTCGCCGGTCTGCCAGCTGTCCAGAAGCTGGGCGCCCATGTGACCCTTGTACATGCCGAAGACATGGTAGGTCGGGGTCAGGAGCATCTGCTCGCCGTCGGTCAGGATCATGGCCTGCAGGACGTTGATCATCTGGGCAATATTCGCCATAGCAATGCGGTCGGAATGCTGGTTGAAAATATCGAGGGTCAACGAGGCGAGCATAGCATCACGCAGCGTATTCTGCTGGTAGAGGAAGCCCGGATGGGTGTCCTTCTCGACCTTGTGCCAGCTGCCCCACTCGTCCACGATCAGCTTGACGCGCTGAGCCGGATCGATCCGATCCATAATCGCCAGGTGGTGGCGGATCAGCTCCTCCATCCGATAACCGTTGGTGAAAAAATGGTGCCAGCCGGCCTCATCGAAGTCCGTCGCCGTGCCCTTGTCCTCCCAGGTCCCGTCGAAAGAGTAGTGGTGCAAAGTGATGTAATCCATCAGGTGGTGGGCTTCCTTCATCAGGGTTTCCATCCACTGATAGTCGTTGACGTTAGGGCCGCAGGCGATCTTCGCGATACGATTCTCCCCGTAATTTCGGACGAAAGTCTGATAGCGCTTATAGAGCTGGGCGTAGAAGGCGGGGCACATGTTGCCGCCGCAGCCCCAGTTCTCGTTGCCGATGCCGAACCATTTGAGGGGCCACGCTTCCTCGCGGCCGTTTCTGGCCCGGGTTTTGGCCAAAGTCGAGTTCTTGTCGTTACAGGTAATGTATTCGATCCACTCCTGCATCTCCTGAACGGTGCCGGAGCCGACGTTGCCGTTGATGTAGGGCGCGGCGCCCACCTGCTCGCAGAGATCCAGGAATTCGTGCGTGCCGAAACTGTTGTCCTCGACCACGCCACCCCAGTTGGAGTTCACCATCGAAGGGCGATTCTCGCGGGGCCCGATGCCGTCTTTCCAGTGATATTCATCGGCGAAACAACCACCCGGCCAGCGGATGACCGGCACCTCGATCGCCTTCAGCGCCTCGACCACATCCTGGCGGATGCCGCGGACATTCGGGATGGGACTGTCTTCGCCGACGAAGACGCCTTCATAAATACAGTGGCCCAGGTGCTCGGCGAACTGGCCGTAGATCTCGGGCGCAATCGTGCTTTTCTGCTTATCCGTGTTGATAACAATTTTGCTCATATAACTACCTTTCTAACTGTTTGGTTTGAGTGAAGCGGAGCCAGACACGCATTTCGCCCGGCTGTTCGGGGCTCTTGCCGTTGCCGCGATTGCCCCAGAAGGCGTAAGGAACGTAGCGGATTGTAACGGGCTGAAGCCTCAGCTGACTGTTCCTGAACGGCTGATAGAGCTGGTCCGTCGGCCAGGCGTGGGCCTCTTCGCGAAAGCCTTTGACCTGTAGGGTCGGGTAAGGCTCAGTCTGCTCTAGGCTGATCTCCTGTTCCGGGACGACCAGGAGCGCGGCGAGGTTTGCGCCGTTATCCGCTTCCTCGACCGCATAGATCAAGGGCCCGCGTCTGAGCGCGACCAGACCGCGGTCATGGCGGACTTCGGGTCTTGCCAATAAGAATTCGGCTTTCAGTTTGAAGTCCAGTTCGATCTCATGCTCACCTGCGGGCAGGTCGAGGAAGAGCCAGCCGTTCTCGCTCGTTTCGGCGTCGGTGATCTTTTCAGAGCACCAGCCGGGCTGGCGCAGCGCGAGTTTCGTGCCTTGCTCGGAGTTGACCGCAAGCCGCATCTTGCCTTCGCCGGCGTAATCGCCGCTGAGTTTCAGTTTTGTGCCAGCGATCGTTGTCTCGAAGCCGATATATTGTTGGAGATAGATACGCCCCTCATTTTGTGAGAGCAGATACTGGCCGAGCCCCGCATAGGTCCGGGCCAAATTCGGCGGGCAGCAGGCGCAGGGAAACCAGCCCTGGCGCAGCGGCTGCACATGCCCTCTGGATGTATGGGGCAGGCAGTTCTCAGGCCAGACCTCCAGGGGATTAACGTAGAAAAATGCTTGGCCGTCCTCACTGATTCCTGAAGCAATGCC
>CAZJTS010000109.1:0-559 GCA_964548975.1 uncultured Fastidiosipila sp. | reverse complement strand
GCCTGTATAGAGCCCGAGCCTTAAGGACAGTAGCGCCAGCGCAATATTCGCGCAGGTCTCCGCATAGTTGGCATCGTTCGGCAGATCGTCCGGACAGGTAAAACGCTCCAGCACCCCCGACTGCCCGACACCGCCCGTCACATACATCTGATGGCGGGTCATGTCTTCCCAGAGTTCGACGGTCTTCTTCAGGAGCGCCCGGTCACCTGTCGCTGCCGCCACATCCGCCATCGCCATATAGAGATAAATCGCCCGCACCGAATGCCCAACGGCATGCTCTTGTTCCAACACCGGTGCCTGCGCCTGATGGTAGCTTAGGTCCGGAATGGCCTTGTCCGAACCGGGATAAAACGCGAAGAAATCCTCCGACTTCCGCTCCTCCAGAAAATAATTGGGCTTCTTGCCGCGCTCCTCAATGAAGAAACGCGCCAGCTCCAAGTATCTCGGCTCATTCGTCACCCGCCACAATTTTACCAGCGCAAGTTCAATCTCTTCATGGCCGGGATAGCCCTGAATCTGGTCTTCTGCCGGGCCAAAAACCTGATCAATCAGGTCAGCA
>CAZJTS010000108.1:0-6782 GCA_964548975.1 uncultured Fastidiosipila sp. | reverse complement strand
CTTACTTGAAGCATGCCATCATCACGGAACGGCTTTCCCTGTCCAGCAAGGGGCGGCCTCAGTTGAATGAGATTTCTTTGCATGTCCCTTCAGGTGCTATCTATACCTTATTCGGTCGAACGGACGCCGGTAAGACAACCTTGTTACGCTTGCTGGCAGGCGAACTGAAACCGGACTCCGGTCGAATCCTTCTCTTCGGCAGCGAAGCCGGCGACGGCTTTAAGGATTTCCGCAATTATCTGAACCTGGTTACGGATGAGTCTTTCTACCCATACATGAGTGCGCTGGACAACTTGCGTTACCTCTGCCGGGTCAGGGGGATTCCGAATGACCGCAAGGAGAGCGCTTCCGCTCTGGATCTCCTGAACGTGAAACGCCCGCATGTCCCGGTCAAGGAACTGGATCAGGAGGAGATCAAGCGGGTTTCGGTAGCCTCGGCATTCATCGGCCGCCCCGAGATTATTTTGCTCGATGAACCTTTCGTCGCTCTGGATACGGCTATGAAAACAGAATTGTTCCAGGTACTTGAGAAACTCAGTCGAAGTCAGAATGTGACCTTCCTGATCACCTCGAACATTATTTCGGATACCAGCATCATCGGGACGCATTGCGGTTTTCTAGAGAAGGGACGCTTACTCCAGGAAATCTCGTCCATTCGCCTAGAAGAGTCGCTACAGGCCGAGCTGGTTTTACGAGTCGATAAGACGGCTCTGGCCGTTACAGCGATCGAGCAGAATCTCGAAACCGCGAATTTCGTCATCGATGAACATGGCCAGATTCTTTTGCGAGGTCACATGAAGGACCAGGATACCATCTCAGACATCCTTTATGCGAATGATATAAAGATCAGGAGTTTCTATGTATCCTCACTGACTATTCAGGAATATTTCCTGACCCTGACCGGAGGCTCCTATGGTGTATGACTACATGTGGGCGGAGGTCTTCAGGCTCAGTCGCAAACGCAGTTTCTGGTGGCTGATGCTGACGTTGGTTTCGCTGATCTTCCTGCTCTTGATCACCAGTCAGCTCATCAATTCCAACGGCTTCAGTACTCAGCGGTATTTTGTGTCGGACTTCAGAAACCTCAGCCTCAAGCTGATCGAAGCGGTCCCTCTCTTGACGTTCCCGATCATGTACCTGAGTGTTTATACGGAAGAATTGAGTCTGGGCTTAGTCGAACGTAACTTCAGATCTCCGTTAACCCGGACCCAATACCTGATTGCAAAATCGTTCATCTTTTTCGGCCTGGCGGTCTTTACCTACATCATTCTGATCGTAGCATTTATTGTGGCGTTTTCGATCATCACGCTGGGTTTCAGTGACGGCATTGTGCTGTATTTGGATGTGCTCCCGGATTTGGCCAAAGGCGTGTTTGTGATGAGCTCCGGCATGTATGTCAATGCGGTCATCGCCTCGGTGGTCCTCTATGCCAGCAAGAATGCATTGGCTGCGCTGACCACCGGAATTCTCTTCATCCTGCACATTCCTGCGGCTATTATCTACCTGGTGTCGTCAGAGATCGGGTCCTTGATCTACTTGGCGTCCATCTCCTGGGACGTGCTCTACATCGATCAAATGGCTTCCATCATCAATCACTCCGGGAGTTTGAATCCTGTGTTCTTTATCGTCTGTGTGGTGTACTCAACGTTGGGCTTGTTTGTCCAACACTTATATCTGGTTATGGAAAGGGAGTAAGCTATGTCGGATCGACAGATGATTCTGTTAATTATCGCTGAACTGCTCGTTTTTGTGCTTGTCGGGGGTGTCTTCATTTTCCGATCTTACTTAAGGCGCAAGGAAATGAAAAAACTCCGGCTGAAACTGCGCCAAATCCGTGAGAAACGCTTGCCGTCGACGATCAAGTCGATCTCGCCCTTGCTCGATGCCGGATTCGTCGAGGAATTGAACTTGCTGATCGAGGACCTGATGGATCAGAGGCGAGTCCTTTATGAGAAGGGGGAAGAGACCCGCGAGATGGTCACCGGCATTTCGCACGATTTCCGCACGCCTTTGACCTCCATCAGCGGCTACGTGCAGATTTTGCTCGAACGAGAGGGCGTCATCTCCACCGAGGAGAGGCAGCGCTATCTCAGCATTATCCTCGAGCGCACGCGTTCCATGGCTGAGCTCGTTGAGGACTTCTATACCTATAGTTCCCTGGGCAGTTCCGACATGCAGCCCAAGCTCGCCCCTGCCGATCCTCTGGGACCCTTGAGAGCCATTCTGGCGATGCATTATGATGAGCTTGAACTAGCCTTCGAGGAAGTCCAGATCTCTATTCCGGACGAATCCTTACTCGCGCATATCGACAAGGTGTATCTCGAACGCGCCTTCGGTAATCTGGTTATCAATGCTTTGCGTTACGGTTCAGGGACGTTCCGGGTCGAGGCCATCCGTCTCGATGAGCAACTGTTAATTGTTTTTGCCAATCGGGTGCCAGATCCTGAAGTTTTGAAAAGCACACGGATCAATCAGTTATTCGAGCGGAATTTCTCTGTGAACTGGAAAAGCGGTGCTTCATCCACGGGCCTCGGTCTTCCGATCACCAGATCATTACTCCAGCAGCTGGGCGGTGACCTGACGGCCGAGATCGTCGATGAGGAATTTCGCATGCAATGCATCCTGCCTCTGATGAAATAGCCAAGAGCTCTGTGGTATGCTTTAGCTACTGCTTTTGGGAGGTAAGAATATGATGCGTACAGTGAAACAGGTAGTTATGGGCTCTCCTGCTGTGGACGGTGCCGGTGTCCATCTGGTCAGAGTTCTGGGCAATGCGACGATCGATCGTTTCGATCCGTTCCTGATGCTCGATTCATTCGACAGCAATAATCCGGACGATTATACAGCCGGCTTCCCCATGCATCCTCATCGCGGGATCGAAACCCTGACTTATATGGTCAAAGGCGAGATGTCTCACGAAGACAGCATGGGTAACAAGGACACCATCAATGATGGTGAAGCACAGTGGATGACCGCAGGCTCAGGGGTTTTGCATGAAGAACTGCCCCAACCGGTCGACCGGATTCTGGGTTTCCAGTTGTGGATTAATTTACCGGCCAAAGACAAGATGTGCCCTCCCAACTACGCTTCTTTAACCTCTGAAAATATCGGCGTCTATAAAGACAAGGGCTTTACGGTCAGAGTCCTGTCAGGCGAATATAAGGGTGTGACCGGTTTCTCACCGCTTTATGTCCAGGCCCATGTTTACGATGTGGCCACTGAAGGTGAGCGTGAAGTGACGATCACTGTAGAGGAGAATGATTGTGCTTTCCTCTTCCTCCTGGTTGGTGATGCGAACGTAGCCGGAACCGTTTATAAAGAGAAATCCGCCCTCTTGCTTAACGAAGGCACTGAAGTTTCATTCAACAGTATCGGTGAGGGAGGCAGAGTGATTCTCTTTACAGCACCGCGTCTGGATGAGCCTGTCGCCTGGGGTGGCCCGATCGTGATGAATACCCGAAAAGAACTGCAGCATGCTTTCGACGAGCTGAGAGCCGGAACCTTTATCAAATAGCCTTATACCGGTTTAATTAGCCAATTGAACTTGGATCAGTCTAAAATACACTATAGACTTGAATAAGTTCAAATGCTAAAATGAACTTAAATAAAGCTAATAGAGGTCTATATGTATTTTGCAGTGATAGCTGATCTGATTCGTTCTCGCGAAATCAAGGACCGTGCCGAGGCGCAGAAGCAGATTGCGGCTGCCCTCGACAGGGTTAATCAACGCTACAAAGCTGAACTGGCGTCAAAGTTCACCTTAACGCTGGGTGATGAATTCCAGGGCTTGTTGAACAGTGGCGCGAAGCTCTGCCGGATCATCGATGAACTGGATGCCCTGACACGACCCTATCGCTGCAGATTCGGCATCGGTTTGGGAAGTATGGCCACGGAGATCAATCCGGAAGCCAGCATCGGTGCGGACGGAGAAGCCTATTGGCGGGCGAGAGAAGCGATCAACTACATCCATGCCAATGATGATTACGAAATGACCCGGACCTATCTTCTGGGTCCGGAGAATCTTGAACTAGACCTGGTGAACAATGTTTTTGCCTTAACAGATGCCGCGAAGGCCGATTGGACGGAGCTTCAATGGGAAACCTTTGCCAAAGCGCTGGAAATAGGTATCTATAGCGACAGTTTCGAACAGAAACTCTTAGCCGAGGCATTAGACATCAGTGAGCAGGCCCTCTATCGACGCCTTAAACTGAGCGGGATGAAAGTCTATCTCAGAAGCCGGGGAGAGATAGAGGCTTATCTTCAAAGGAGTAAAACGCTATGAGTCAGGTATTTCAAGTAGGGCTGGGAACAGCGCTGACCATTCCGGCATTGCTCTTTCTGATCGTTCATGTGCTGGGGGATTTTCATCTGCAACCCGAGCGCCTGGCCGAGAGTAAGAGAGCAGGGTATATGTCCGGCTTCGTCACCCATTGTCTGATCGTTTTGCTTTTACATGCTGTGGTCGTTCTACTGAAGCCGGCATTGCTCCCGGCAGCCCTTATCCTGGTACTCTCACATGTTGTGCTGGACTATCTGAAATATCTGTTCACCCTGAAGCTGGTCCCGAAGCTGAGGCTGGGTACTGCGGAGTTTTGGTCCGGACTCGGGTATGTTATTGACCAAGTCTTCCACCTGACGCTCATTCTTATTGTCGCTCAGGGCAGCTTAGGCGGTCAGAGCACCGCAGTCTGGATTCTAGGATCCCAGGAACTTAGGCTTATCCTCTTAATTCTACTGGCTACGAAACCTGCGAATGTGAGTTTCAAACAGCTCTTCAGCCGATTTTCGGACGACGGCCGCGATGTCGATATACGTCCCATAGCCGGAGCGGGTGCCTTGATCGGCACGCTGGAACGACTGATCACGGTCGTATTTCTCCTGGTCAATCAGTATGCGTCTATCGCGCTGATCTTCACTGCAAAGTCAATAGCCCGCTTCGAACGCATCTCAAAGAATCAGCGATTCGCCGAGTATTACCTGATCGGCTCACTCTTCAGTATCCTCTGGGTTGTCGTTTCATATCTGCTGCTTTTTGGGTAAAAAATCCGGGTGCTCCATAAGAACACCCGGTTAATGTTTTTTTAGTCCTGTGAAATTTCGTCGATTAAGCGAAGTTCTTCATCACTGAAGTCCTTATTCTCCAACGCTGTCAGGTTGTCCAGGATCTGCTCAGGGCGGGAAGCGCCGATGAGCACACTGGTTGCCTTATTCTCCGCAAGTATCCAGGCCAGTGCCATGGCAGCCAGGGATTGCCCCCGGTCTTGAGCCATTTCATTCAAACGTTTGACCTGAGCGAGTCGCTCTTCCGTGATGCTTTCTTCCTTGAACCAGCGGCCATCCGTCCTCACACGGCTGTCTTCCGGAATGCCGTGGAGATAGCGATCGGTCAAGAGTCCCTGGGCCAAAGGACTGAAAGTGATCAAACCCAGCTTACCTTCCTGATTCATTTTGGTCAGGCCCTGTGTCTGAGCTGTACGATCCAGGATGGAATAGCGGCTCTGGTTGATGACCAGGGGAGTGCCGAGTTCCGCCATGATGGCCTGGGCTTTGGCCGACGTCTCGGCATCGTAATTTGAGATGCCGGCGTAGAGCGCCTTACCGCTTCTGACGATATCAGACAGGGCCTGCATGGTTTCCTCCAGAGGCGTGTCCGGATCCATGCGGTGATGGTAGAAGAGATCCACGTAGTCCAGGCCGAGTCGCTCGAGACTCTGATCCAGACTCGAGATGAGATACTTGCGGCTGCCGCCGTCGCCGTATGGACCGGGCCACATGTAATAGCCGGCCTTCGTGCTGATAATCAGCTCGTCACGGTGGGCGGGGAAGTCCTGCTTGAGTATGCGCCCGGCGTTGACCTCAGCCGAGCCCATGGGCGGGCCGTAGTTGTTGGCCAGATCAAAGTGGGTAATTCCATGATCAAAGGCGGTTCTGAGCATCTCACGCATCGTTTCACTCTTGCCGTTATCGCCGAAGTTGTACCATAAGCCTAGAGATATCTCAGGCAGTTTCAGGCCGCTTTGGCCGGAACGCTTATAGGTCATCTTTTCATAACGATCTTCTGCGGGTGCATAATACATAGCTAAGTCCTCCGATTTTTATCTTATGTCGAATTTAGCACAGAGGCGCGCCCGGCGCTGTTTCTTACTGTCATTTCGTAATGAGTTGGCTTGTCAATTTGGGCCTGATCCTTTATATTGAATTGAAATGCGAGGACGGGGAAGAATCCGCCATTAAACCTTGAGCTACAGAGACTGTCAGGCGTGGCTGTAAACTGACAGGCGAGAGGAGGCCGATGTTCACCCCCGGAGCAGTGAGTAGTCACCGGTAGGTCCGTTATCCCTAACACGAGAGGCTGTAAGCAGTTTGCTTCAGCAATTTGGGTGGTACCGCGTAGCACACGTCCCATGGTGAGAGCCATGGTTTTTTCTTTTTTTAAGGAGGTCATATGCAAGAAGAACTGAATGCCCTGCTCGACAAGGCAAAACTGACAATAGAACAGACTGACACAGAGTCGGCCCTGCAGGAGCTTCGCCAACAGCTCCTGGGTAAAAAGGGCAGCCTCACGGTCTTGTTGAAATCGATTGGGAAACAGCCGCCGGAGATGCGTAAAGAGCTGGGCCAGATCGGTAATCGGGTGAAAGAAGCGATTACTGCGAAGCTCGAAGAACGGGAGAATGAAATTCTCAGCTCGAGTTCCCATTTCGAAGGTTATGTAGATCTCACCCTCCCGGGGACGGAGCTGGCCAGCGGGCACCTCCATCCGATCACCCAGATGTCCTATG
>CAZJTS010000107.1:4449-6789 GCA_964548975.1 uncultured Fastidiosipila sp. | reverse complement strand
GCGCTTTCGCTTAGTCAGGGTAGCGTGGGGCAGTCTTAACAGGATCAGAAGAGAGGCGGCTTCCGCTCTGGAAGCTCGTAGTAAATAATGAATATTTGGGACATTCTTTTACGGATTACACAATTTATTTTCGCGTTTTTGGGCCTCTTTGGCCTCTATAATTTGATTGTGACATTGCCGATCTTTCTGCGGTACAAGACTCCGACGGGGCCAAATGAACCTCTTCATCGTTTTGCTGTCGTGATCAGCGCGCGTAACGAGGCGAAAGTGATCGGCAATCTCATCGCTTCACTACGCAAAATGACCTATCCTCAGGCATACTTCGAGATTTTCGTGATTGCCGACAACTGTACGGACGAGACCGCGGCAATCGCCCGCGGAATGGGCTGCCATGTCTACGAACGATTTGATACGGCTCATCAGTCGAAAGGCTATGCGCTGAATTGGTTTTTTAACCGGTTTTTTGCTGACCACAAGGGGGAATTCGATTCTTGCTGTGTAATCGATGCCGACAATGTTGTTTCCGCAGACTTCCTGACACATATGAACCAGCAGCGTAACCGCGGTGAACGCGTGATTGTGGGCTACCGAATAGGGAAGAATCCCACGTCCGGTGTCCTTGCCGGCTGCAACAGCTTGTTCTGGCTCCTGCAGAGACGAGGACATGACCATCCTCGCGCGATCGCGAACCGCAGCCTGCTTTCTGTCGGCGGCACGGGTTTTGTCTTTGACCTGTCACTGATTGAAGAGAGCGGATGGAACACCCGGTCCATCACAGAGGACCTTGAGTTCGCTATGGATATGGTGCTGCGGGGCCAAAAAATCGCCTATTGCACTTCGGCGATCATATATGACGAACAGCCGACTACAATCAAGGCTACCTACAAACAGCGCTGCCGTTGGACTCTGGGGACCTTACAAATGATGCAGATGAAGACGATCCCTTTGCTCAAATGCGTCCTTGGCGGGCAACTCAAAGCCTTTGATGGACTGATGTACAGCCTGGGTTACCCATTTCTGATTCTCATGCCGATCACGTGGGTCCTGACGCTTTTTTTCGAGCTCATGAGAACCGGAGACTTCCTGCAACTGGCGCGTGTGCTGGCGGTCAGTGCCATGTCAGGCCAAGTGATTTTGAGCACTCTTATCTTCTTGATCGCCAAGGCTGAAAAGCAAGTCTGGCCAGGCCAATGGAAGGCCATCCTCGCGTTCCCGATCTACACAATTATGACCACAATGGTCGGTTTCCGAGCCTTGTTTGATCACAGTTACAGCTGGGAGCCGATCGAACACAATGACCAGACAGCGATCGAGGATCTGGAGAAAGTAAAAGTTCTTGGCCAAAACCCCGAAGATCGGTAGTTGTTGACACTTTGCAGTGCCCTTTAAGATGTGAGAGCCGCATGATCGAGTTCAGTTTTCAGGCCAGGGCATTGTCTTAAGAAGGTCGATAATATCTCTGCGCATTTCCGGCGCGCGGACGTCGGCTTCGGCAGCCTCTGCCATGGCTTCCACTACATCACAAAGCGCGGAACAGCGAGTAGGCAGGCCAGTCCAGCGTTCTGCCAGTTCTGCCAGCCAGGAAGCCTCCAGGGCATCTGAGACGATGAGCGGATCGGTGACGCAGTTGTTCCCGGGGGTAAACCGCAAAGCGATTTTGCCCCAGCCAAACCTTTGCTCAGCTTGCCAAACTCCGGAACGATCCAGACCATCCCGCCCAAAACGCCAGTCACGGTCTGTGAAAAATCGTTCCCAGTACTCGATTCGCTGCCAGTCGAAATCCGCCGGTGAAAAGTCCTCAGCTTCGACACGATATACAGTTCGTAAGGCCTCCCGCAAGGCTTGCGCCAGCGCGTCCACCGTCAAGTCGGGTGCCGCTTCACGTAGGTTGATGACGCGGGAACGAACGGACTGCACGCGATTGGCGTTGAGCTTGTCAGGAGAGACGGTGAGGTAACGCTGCATTTTTGCAGTGTCGGTCTGTACCATAAGGGTCCCATTGTGGAAGCGTGATTTCTTGTGCCGATAGTAGGAGTGTCCTGAGAACTTCCGTCCATCAATCGTCAAATCATTGCGGCCTGTGCGTTCCGCTTCAATACCCAAGGCTTTGACCGCGCTGAGAATCACTTCCGTTTGGCGTAGGGTATCGTAGTCGTCCTGGTGCAGGGCGAAGGTAAAGTTCAAATTCTCCTGGTCGTGATAAACTGCGCCGCCACCGCTAAGTCGCCTTGCCAAATACCCGCCGCTCTCTTCCAGTTCGTCCGCCAGACACTCTGCCAAGGCATCCTGGTTGCGGCCAATGACCACGGTGCGGGCATTCTGCCACAGGTAGAGCACAAA
>CAZJTS010000107.1:0-4439 GCA_964548975.1 uncultured Fastidiosipila sp. | reverse complement strand
CCGTGTGGTCGTTTTGCCAAAGATAGAAAATCAATTGACCCGGCTTTGCGATTTCTGTAAACCAGGCTTCAAGGGCTTGATTCGGCCAGGGTAAAAGGCTGGATGTGCGATAAAACAGAATTTTCTCAATCATGGTTATGACCTTTCTGCAATCGAAGATTTATGAAGCTGTGTCTCCTGCCCAAAATCTTACCAGAAGCTCAACAGAAATTGATATGCAAAAATTCTGGAATTCCATATTTCACAAGAATCGCGACGGATTCTCCGCTATAATAGTACAAAAGACAGCATGCGGAGGTGTATATGCTAGAGAATTTTCACCGTAAACACGACTATTTAGTGTGCATTGATTCGGACGGCTGTGCCATGGATACCATGAATATCAAGCACTTTCGGGCTTTTGGGCCCCAAATGATCAAGGTCTTTGGCCTGGAGGAATGGCAGGATGAACTGCTTGAACGTTGGAACCGCGAGAATCTATTCTCTTTCACACGTGGTATGAACCGTTTCCTGGGCTGCTTTTCACTGCTGTCTTATGTACACGAGACATACCGCGAGATCCCCGGCCTGGCTGATATGCAAGACTGGATTGAGAATGCGACTTCGTTGTCGAATGCCGGTCTCAAACAGAGATTAGCTGAAGCACCCAGTGAGCTGCTTGAGAAAGCCCTGGAATGGTCCAATGCCGTGAACAAGGCCGTGGGTGAGATCCCGGAAGAAGAGAACGTACCTTTCCCGGGCGTGCTCGAGACCCTGCAGAAGATCCATGAAGTTGCGGATATCGCCATCGTTTCTTCGGCGAACCCGGAGGCTGTGCACGAAGAATGGACCCGCACCGGCCTGATGCCCTACGTGGATGTGGTCTGCGCGCAGAACGTCGGTACGAAGGCACAGAGCATAGGCTATCTCCTGGAGCATGGCTATGACAAGGCGAAAGTCATCAAGATCGGCGATGCGCCCGGTGACCAGGATGCAGCCGAACAGAATCATGTTTTTTACTATCCTATCCTTGCCGGCGACGAAGCTGCCTGCTGGAAGGCATTCGACGAAGTGTATTTTGATAGGTTCATGGCCGGCAACTACGGTGAAGTGCAAGAGGAAATGCAGAAACGTTTCAATGACAATCTCTCCAGGCACAGCGACTCATAAGCGTCAGTGAGGACACTCTTAGTATCCGGCTCGATTTCGCAGATTGAATATCAAGTGACTTGCCCGTCTGTTATACTCTTTAGCAGGCGGGATTTTTGTCCGCTTTTTGTTGTGCGCAGAAGAATTTCACGTGTTGAGTCCCTTGTGACCGTCACGTGAATTGTGTTTGTGTACAATACACTGTGTTTTTTTGAGACGTGTGGAGGTTAGTGTGCTTAAGAAATTGTATCAGCAGTTTGGCTGGTTTTTGCGATATTACCGGCGTGAATATGCGATATCCTTTAGTTTAATAATCCTGACTTATATTCTGGTCCTGGTACCCCCGTGGATGGTGGGCTATCTGGCAGATGGGATCATGAACCAAACCGAGACCATACAGAGCTTCCTCAGATGGCTGGGGCTTCTTTTCGTCGTGATTGTGGTTCTATATCTGATTAATCTGGTGTGGAACTACTATATTTTCAAGGCATCCGACACGGTCAGCCGCGTTTCACGTCAGCATTTGATCCGTAAATTCCTTCGGCAGACGCCGATTTTCTTTGCCCGCAATTCCACAGGTTCACTCATGGGCAAATCCACGAATGACGTTGTGGCACTCGAAGATCTGGCAGGCTATGGCAGTATGGCTTTCTTCGACGCGACATTAGCACCCATCTCTTTGATTCTGATCATGAGTATACAGGTGTCCTGGCAGCTTACGTTGTTGTCAATTCTGCCTCTGCCTTTACTGTTCTTTGCAGTCCTTAAGCTGGGCAAAATCGTCTATCCTCGCTATGATGACCAACAAAATGCCTTTGACCAGATGAACGAACGTGTACTTGACAATGTCGCGGGTGTGCGCGTGGTTCGGGCGTTTGCAGTTGAGGACTTGCAGCAAGAGGACTTTGAGAAGTCCTCGGAGAACCTCTACCAGAAGAATATGGCAACGGTACGCATCAATGTGCTGTTTCCGTTCTTCTCTAAGGTGATTCCCGCATTCTGCTATATTATTGCCATCGGTGTAGGCGGCTGGATGCTTGGCAGCAACCGAATCACGCTGGGCTCCCTGATCTCATTTATTATTTATCTGGACATGCTTGTCTGGCCAATGTTCGCCATGGGGGACTTCATCAACGTGGCGCAGATGGGTCTGGCTTCGATGGATCGCATTCGCGAGATCTATGATTACAAAGAAGAGATCACCGATGATCCCGAAGCTGTGGTCTATGAGGGCGGCAAGCCGATTGTTTTTGACAACTTCTCTTTCACTTATCCGGATACGGAAGAAGTAGTTCTCAAGGACATCAGCTTCCGTCTGGAACCCGGTCAGACCCTCGGCGTTGTGGGCAAAGTCGGTTCCGGCAAATCCACGTTGCTCAAACAACTCTTGAGCCTGTACCCGCTCAAGGGCCACAACCTGCTTCTCGGCGATCTCCCTCTGCAAGAATACCGCGTCAGTACTGTGCGCCGTCAGATCGGCTATGCGCCGCAACAGCTTTTCTTGTTCTCTCGCTCCATTCGCGACAATATTCTCCTTGGAGCGCAAGACCAGCATAATCTAGAAGAGCGTTTGGCCGAGGCCATCAAGATCGCTGACTTTCAGAAGGATCTGGCCCAGTTGCCTGAAGGAATGGATACGCAAGCAGGCGAAAAGGGTATAGCTCTTTCCGGCGGCCAAAAGCAGCGCATCTGCATTGCCAGAGCCTTGATGAAAGATCCGGAAATCCTGATCCTCGACGATAGTCTCAGCGCTGTCGACGCTCGTACCGAAGAGAAGATCCTGC
Source organism: uncultured Fastidiosipila sp. (assembly GCA_964548975.1). Taxonomy (GTDB): domain Bacteria; phylum Bacillota; class Clostridia; order Saccharofermentanales; family Fastidiosipilaceae; genus JAAYZH01. The sequence continues at coordinate 1,527 of CAZJTS010000107.1, read as the reverse complement.
AAGGCCTCAGTCAGGCCAGGCAGGGCAGAACCACACTTATCAGCGCGCACCGCCTGTCATGTGTAATGGATGCTGACCTGATCCTGGTGCTTCAGGATGGGCGAATCGCCCAGAAGGGTACCCACGAGCAGCTGATGGCTGCCGGGGGGTGGTACAGTGAGCAATTCCAGCGTCAGCAACTGGAGCGTCAACAGGAAGGAGGCGAGCTATGAGAGGCGAAACCGACGAAATCGAGAAAGTAAACCTTACTGCCGAGCAGAAGAAGGAGCGCAACCGCCGCTTGTTTCGCTATGGCTTTCGCGCGAAGAAGCCTTTGCTTCTTGGCTTGCTCAGCACAGGTCTGGCAGTCTTATTTGACCTCGCCGGTCCTTACACGATCGGTCGCATCGTAGACCGGGAATTGAAGGAAGGTACCGGTGTAGTTGACTGGACCGTACTCTTCGGACTTCTGGCTTTCTACCTGGTCTGTATGATACTCGCTGCCGGTATGCGTTTGCTGGCCGGTATGAATCTGCAGAGTGCCGCGAACCGCGTCGCTCAATACATTCAGCAAGATGTATTCCGCCACGTACACACACTGCCGATTTCGTATTTTGATTCACTTCCCGCAGGGACAGTCGTTTCGCGCGTGACCAATGACACCTCTGCCGTACGCAATCTCTTTGTGGTGGTGCTATCGCAGCTTTTGACCGCATCAGCCTACGCGCTGGGTATTTTCATCTCCCTGATTTTACTGGACATCAGCCTGTTCTTTATAAGCCTGATCATGATGCCGGTTTTGGCCCTGATCTTCTGGGACTTCCGCCGCAAATCTTCACAATACAACCGCCGCTACCGCAAAAATCTCAGCACCTTGAATGGCAGCCTGAACGAGAACATCCAGGGCATGGAAGTAATCCAGGCGCTCGGCCAGGAAGAACGCATCGACAAAGAGTTCAACGAGGTCAATGATTCGGTCTTCAAAGAAGCCGTCAACCTTACGAAGCTCTATGCCTACAGCTCTTTCAATGCAACGCAGACGCTCCAATACATCATGATGGGCGCGGTCCTGCTGTACTTCGGACTCGGCAGCCTGACGGCTAGTTACGTGGTCCCAATCGGCAATCTCTATATCTTCATCGACTTCATGACCAAGCTCTTCAATTAGGTGAACAACGCAATGATGCGTGTCGGAGATCTCGAGCGTGCGCTGAGCGCGGCAGATCACATCTTCGAACTGATGGAAGAGAAACCGGATTCGCCCGGTGATGAATCGCCCGGCGACCTCAAAGGCTCAGTGAAATTTGAGCATATCACGTTTGCGTACAAGGACGAAGCAGTCCTCAAGGACATCAGTTTCAGCGTCAAGCAAGGTGAAACCATCGCCTTTGTCGGCGCTACCGGGTCGGGCAAAAGTACCATCATGAACCTCCTGCTGGGCTTCTACAGGCCGCAGGAAGGGGAGATCTGGCTGGATCAGCACCCGCTCTCCAAACTCGTTAAACGCGAAGCCAGGACCCAAATGGCCATCGTCCAGCAAGAGCCGTA
>CAZJTS010000106.1:0-6826 GCA_964548975.1 uncultured Fastidiosipila sp. | reverse complement strand
GGTGTTTCCTGATAGCTGCCTCCCGTATTATTGTCCGGTGCTGCGACCCCCTCCCCGCCAAGTCCCAGGAAGGACAAGGGATTGCCGCCCGTGAGCAGCGTGATGATCAAGACCAGAATCAGAGCTCCGCCACTGAGGCCGCCGCCGACTTGCATTCCGCGGCTGCCGCCGGTTCGTCGACCGCGCGCATCATTTACATTCGTACTTTGTCTTCTGCCCTGCCACTTCATAATCGCATTCTCCTTCACCAGCCCATGTTTCTACATGCAAGCTTCCACACTTATTCACATTATACAAGAATAAAAAACTCCCCGCCGTATAGACGAGGAGCAAAAATCCTTATAAGGGCTATTCATTCAGGCCAGCGCTGCGTGCTTTTGCTCTACATAAGCATCAATCGCTGCCGCGGCTTTTTTGCCTGCGCCCATGGCCAAAATGACCGTTGCCGCACCGGTCACGACGTCTCCGCCGGCAAAGACACCGGGTCTGGAGGTCTCTGTGGACTCGTCTGTCACAATGCAGCCGCGTTTATTGACCATGATATCCGGAGTGGTCTGCTTGATCAGCGGATTCGGCGACTGGCCAATCGCGACAATCAGGGTGTCGAGCGGGTACTCGAATTCTGACCCGGGGATCGCTTTCGGACTGCGGCGACCGGACTCGTCAGGCTCACCCAGCTCCATTTTTTTGAGGATAACACCGCGCACCCAGCCGTTCTCATCACCGAGGACAGCTGCCGGGTCGTGCAGAGTCATGAAGTTGACACCCTCTTCTTTGGCATGGTGTTGCTCTTCAAGTCTGGCGGGCATCTCAGCCTCAGAACGTCTGTAGATCACATCCACATGTTCCGCGCCCAAACGCAAGGCTGAGCGGGCGGCATCCATCGCGACGTTGCCGCCGCCGACAACCGCAACACGTTTGCCTATCGGAATAGGCGTGTCTGTAACCGGCCAGCGATACCCTTTCATGAGGTTGATACGGGTCAGGAATTCATTGGCTGAGTAGACGCCATTGTAGTTGCGCCCGGGAATGTCCGGGAAGCTCGGCAAGCCGGCTCCGGTGCCGATAAACACCGCTTCGAAGCCATGCTCATCCATCAGCTCATCAATCGTCAATATACGGCCTATCACCATGTTGGTATCGATCTTCACACCGAGTTTCGTCAGCTTGGTAATCTCTTTCTGAACGATAGCCTTGGGCAGACGAAATTCCGGAATGCCATACATCAAGACACCGCCGGGCACATGGAAGGACTCGAACAGCGTAACCTGATAGCCTTCTTTGGCTAAATCACCCGCGCAAGCAAGTCCTGCCGGACCAGCCCCGACTACCGCGACTTTGTGTCCATTCGACTTCGGCGGAACAGGGTCGAGTTCAACGTTCTCGCGGTACCAATCCGCGACAAAACGCTCCAGACGGCCGATTGCGACAGGTTCACCCTTGATGCCGCGCACGCAGACTTTCTCACACTGTGATTCCTGCGGACATACGCGTCCGCACACAGCCGGAAGTGAGTTCGTTTCTGTAATGATCTCATAAGCATGGGCAAAATTACCCTCAACCACTGCTGCGAGGAAATCGGGGATCTTCACCTCGACCGGGCAGCCCTTGACACAGGGCTTGTGTTTGCACTGCAGGCATCTACGTGCCTCCTCCATCGCGGTCTCTTCCGAATAGCCCAGCGCAACCTCAGAGAAGTTCTTGCGTCGCTCCTCCGGTGGTTGCTCCGGCATCGGAGCCTTCTTGGGATTCATGTTGCGCTTTTGGCCTTCATGCGTTTCACCTGTAAGATGGCACATGTGCAGCTCGTCCGAAATCTTCTCTTCCTTCTTGTAGATTCTCGACCGGCGCATCGCTTCGTCGAAGTCAACCAAGTGACCGTCAAACTCCGGACCATCCACACAAGCGAAAACCATCTTGCCATCGACGGTAAGTCTGCAGCCGCCGCACATGCCTGTTCCGTCGACCATGATCGTGTTCATACTGACCATCGTCTTGATGCCATAAGGTCGGGTAACTTCCGACACAAACTTCATCATAATCATGGGTCCGATCGCCAGGACAAGATCATAAGGAACGCCGCCGTCGATGCGTTCCTGCAGGGCAGTCGTAGTGAAGCCCTTGTGTCCGTTAGAGCCGTCATCCGTGACAATAATCAGATTCGTACAAATCTGCTTCATTTCTTCTTCGAGCAGAATCAATTCCTGGTTGCGGAAGCCGCAAATCAGGTCGACGATCGCACCATGCTCGTGCAAGTATTTCGCCTGAGGAAACGCAATTGCCGTGCCCAGACCGCCACCGACTACTGCGACGTGCTTGCCGGCATATTCATCTAACTCAGAAGGCCGCCCCAAGGGACCGACGAAGTCGAAAATAAAATCACCGACTTCAAGCTCATTCAGGAGCCGCGTTGTTTTGCCGACAATCTGAAAAATCACGCGAACCGTGCCGGCAGTCGTATTTGCATCATTAATCGTCAGCGGAATTCTCTCACCGCCTTCGTTCACACCAAGAATGATAAATTGACCCGGTTTTGCTTTGGCTGCAATTAAAGGCGCCTTGATATCCATCTGGACGACTTGTTCATTCCAGCGCTTCTTATTTATAACTTCGAACATGCGCATAAGTCCCTCTCTGGTTTGTCGGGGAATCTCCGTTTAGAAAATTTCCCCCCTTTGATTTTACAACATTAAGCACCTATTGCCAGAAAATATCCTTATTCAGCTCAAAATTTCGGTTTTTGCGTAAAGATAAGGAATAATTCCCGAAGTATTCCTCTGCCAGGAGTGGTAGGTGGGCAAAACACTCTGTTTTCTACGCCCAGGTACACCCTGTCGGAGTTTCAGCCAGATTCGGTGGGCGGGGTGGCAGGTTTCCAATAGCAGATATCAGCCTGAATAGGCTGTACGTGCTGAAGAGAATAATCGCTATCCCCCCTCCATGCTGCTGCCACACCAAGCGACCACAGAAACAAGCGCGCCCGGTAAGGAGCGCGCCTGGATCAAGTGCATTGCCATTGGAGATAATCTGCCAGCTTGTGCAAACTGCTTTTCTTATCAGCTCAGCGGGTGGGAACCACTTCCAGCCAATAGTTGTCCGGATCGGCGATAAAGTAGATACCCATACCGGGATTTTCGTAGCAGATACAACCCATCTCTTCGTGCTTGCGGTGCGCTGCCTCGTAATCATCCACCCGGAATGCAAGGTGGCTCTCGTTGTCACCCAGGTTGTATGGACCTTCTTTGTCCCGGAGCCAGGTGAGTTCGATGTCGAATTGTGCTGCATCATCGGTCATATAAACCAGCCTGAAGGACCCGTCTTGAGCGGTCTTGTCTCGACTGATATGCATACCTAAGGCTTCTTCGTAGAATTTGATCGACTTCTCGAGGTCTGTGACGTTGATGTTCGCATGGATAAAACGAAAATTCATAATGGTCTCCTTATTTCGTGTTTTTCGATATACCTGAAAAGGCTTGTCCTAGTGACGATTATTATCTCATGAATGAGCAGACGACGAGGGGCAAAATGCACACACCATCCGACATTCCACCCGACACGTGACCCGCGCCGTTTTCCACTCTAGACTCAATCCACCCGGCCCATAGTCCTTAGACGTCAGTCATCCAACATTTCACCGAGTTCATCCTGCTGGAGGCTCATCTTGACGCTGATCGGCTCAAGCGGGCGAAGAAGGCGTTCATATTCACTGCCTTCGCTTTGGCCGGCTCTGGAGATTGCCAGTTCTTCTTGCCGTCGTTGAGAATCCAGAATCGCGCGCCCTCGGCGGTCTGCTTTCTTATAGCTGCCATCGGCTTGCAGAATATGCGAGCGCTCGGTGTCGGCAAACTGCAGCTCCATGATTTCTTCTACCCGACGGCCGCACTCGTCATCTTCGACCGGGAAGAGCAATTCTACGCGACGGTCCAGGTTACGAGGCATCCAGTCAGCGCTTGAGAGGTAGATCTCGCGTTTGCCGTCATTGGCAAAAATGTAAACACGGCTGTGCTCAAGATAGCGGCCAATAATGGACTTGACTTCAATATTCTCTGATAAACCAGTGACGCCGGCCTTGAGGCAGCAGATGCCACGCACGATCAGCCGGATTTTGACACCTGCCGCACTGGCCATGTAGAGTCTTTCAATAATCTCCTGGTCGACCAGAGAATTCAATTTGGCATGAATCCAGGCTTCTTTGCCGACTTTAGCGTTTTCGATTTCGCGTTGAATCAGGTCGAGGAAACGGCGGCGAAGCCAGTACGGTGCCATGGTCAGACGATTCCAGCCCAAGGGTTCTGAATAGCCGGATATCATGTTGAAGAACTCCGTCGCGTCTGTGCCGTAACTCTCTGCTGCTGTGAAGAGGCCTAAATCCGTGTAGATGCGAGCGGTGGAGTCATTGTAGTTGCCTGTGCCCAGGTGCAGATAACGTCGAATCCCGGTTTCTTCTTCTCGCACTACCAGTGTGATTTTGCTGTGGGTCTTTAGCCCCACCAGACCGTAAATAACGTGGCAGCCGGCTTGTTCGAGTTTTTTGGCCCACTGAATATTATTCTCTTCGTCAAAGCGCGCTTTCAGCTCCAGCAAGACCAAGACCTGCTTGCCGTTAGTAGCGGCTTCCTCCAGGTATTGAATAATCGGCGACTGGCCGCTGACACGGTACAAGGTCTGCTTGATGGCCAAAACCTTGGGATCACGCGCGGCTTGCTTGACGAACTCCGTGACAGGGTCAAAACTCTCGTAAGGCATGCTGATAAGAATATCTTGTTCTGCGATCGTGGCGAACATATCCGTGTTTTCGCGACCGGCGAGCATTGCCGGCACTTGCGGGGTATAGGCGGGATAGAGCAGATCCTTGCGATAGCGGAGCTCAGCTGCGCGCGATAATTTGCCCATAAAGGTCAAGTCCAGAGGTCCGGAGAGATGGTAGATGTCTTCTTCGGCCACATGCGTCAGTTCGATTAGGGTATTGAGCAGCTTGGGGCTGACATCCTCGCGAACAGAGAGATTGATGACCTCCCCCCATTGACGCTGCCGCAGCTGCTTCTCGATCTCTGTAAGGAGGTCGGGCGTATCTTCTTCGTCGAAATCCATTACCGCGTTGCGGATTATCCTATACATGCAACGCGCCATAATGCGCAGACCGTGAAAGACTTCACCCAGGTAGGCGTTGATCAGCTCTTCCAGAAGAATGTAGCAGTGGGTGCCGCGTTCTTCCAGGCCGTTGACTTTGCTGAATTGTTCGACGGGAAGTTTAACCAGGCGCGGCAGGCCGCTGGGAATCTGGACGGTGGCGAAATGTAGTTCGTTGTCTTCCTCGTCATCTCGTTCGAGCAGGACGGCAATGTTCTGACTGCGGTTTGGGATCAGAGGAAAGGGGCGGCCCTGATCTACGGCCATTGGGGTCAGGATCGGGTAGAGTGTGGTCCGGAAGTAGCTGTGGGCAAAGGAGATCTGCTCGGAGACCAGCCTGTGCCTGGGTAGGATAAAAATGCCTTCTTTCTCCAGACGCGGCAACAGTTGACGGTTGTAGGTGTTGTATTGTTTTTGGGCAAATTTATGCATACGTTCGCTGATTTTTTCGAGCTGATCAGCTGCCGTCAGACCTGAAACTTCCCGGGTGAAATCCCCGGCTTTGATCTGATCTTTGAGTGAGGCGACGCGGACCATGATGAACTCGTCCAGATTGCTCTGGGTAATGGCCAAAAAGCTCAAGCGTTCCAGTAATGGGGTCTCGGAATCCCGGGCCTCCTGCAGTACTCTCTCGTTAAAATCCAGCCAGCTGAGTTCACGGTTAATAAAGCGATCGTAAGAAGCGATGGCCAGTGTTTTTGCGTCATTTTTTTGTTTGCCGTTCTCTTTGTCACCTTTTGCCATGTCTTGTCTCCGTTATTCCTTGCTCGAGTCTGTCACCAGCAACCGGACCTGCAAGCCAAACAGTTCGTTCATCAGCCTGGCTCGTTCGCTGACGGCCCAGCCTTCGAGTGTCCAGTCGGCTTCGCTCTCGATTTGCAAGGTCAGTGTGCGTTTTTTCAGAACTGCTTTCAGATGTTTGATTTTCGCCTCGCGCGAGATCTCCAGCGCGTCGACCAGGCGCAGTATCCCGGTGATTTGCAAAACCGTAAGTCTGTGATTGTAAGAGTGGTAGTTTAGCCCCGGATCGACTGGTACGTCGTTGCCCGGCAGAAAACGGATACTCGACGAAATAATCTCTGTTTCTCGATCTGACAGTCCGACAAATTCTGAATGCTGGATGATTTCTGCTGAATACACCGTGTAATTAACCGTGTGAATAAACTTGCCGATTTCGGAAAGCCACACGGCAGTCTTAAGCAAAATAATGAAACGTTCATTCAAGAAGTATTTCTTGCCCAAAGCCTTCGCGATCACAGCCGCATCGCGCTCTTTGGCCTCGAGGTGCGTCAGCTTGCCGCCAAAACGCAGCGCCATCATACGAGCAGAAGACAACAGGTCCGCGTCGTGATCGTGAGCAGGGCGAAAATGGAAGGCCGTTTTCGCCATATCCATGAGCAGCCCCTGCCCCAGCTGCATGGCTGGCATGTAGAGCCCCGCTACCTTGTATTGCTTGAGGAAACGATAAATAATCATGGCAGCCGGCAGGAGAATCTCTGCGACGTCAGCAGGCATGCCGTGATGAAGCGTCAGGTCAAGCGGTGTAACGCGCAGCAAACGCTCATAGAGAGCTTCAAGGGCAGTTGCACTGAGGTAGGTATCGTCTGCTTCAAGCAGGCCTGCAAAGACGCGCAGATAGCCCAGATCATTGCCGACAGCAATCAGCGCGGGAGGGCTGTTGTTGTATGAATCGTAG
>CAZJTS010000105.1:2181-6856 GCA_964548975.1 uncultured Fastidiosipila sp. | reverse complement strand
CGCCGCCCTCTCAAGGCGGAATCACGAGTTCGATTCTCGTTAGGGTCACCACTTAAGCAATCTGCCTCCGCTGTGGGGCAGTTTTTTATTGCAGAAAGCTCCCCCTCATAAGGAAGGAGAGCTTCAAATTTCGTGTGTTTTCCCCACCGAACTTATTTGTTGAACAAGCCACCCAGACGCTCTTTGGCATCCTCTACGACATCTTCAGCACGGTCCTTACCGGATTCAAAAATATCCCCGGCCTTGTCCTTGCCTTCCTCGATCAGATCACCGAGCTTCTCGCCGACATCCTCAGCCTTATCGGCCAACGTATCTTTCAACTTATCTAAATCCACTTTTCTTACCTCCCGGTTTAAACTAACTCAATGGTAGCACTTTTCAGTTGGTAATTAATTGCTTTTTGCAACAGTTCCTAAAGACAGAGCCTGAGAATATTTTCCACATCCTCTTGCGTAAGCGGTTTGAAGAAACCCACGTACTCTCCGTTGTTATTGCGTTTTACATTACGCGCCAGACGCTCGATGTCTTCAGCCTTCGTCCCGAACGCCTCAAGGCGGTCCGGCATACCGATTGACCGTAGGAATTCACTGAAACGCCTGATCCCTTCTTTGGCCACCGCTTCCGGATGATAGGGGTCCGTGGGCACACCCATCACTCGCGTCGCGAATTGCGCATAGCGGTTTACATTCACATCGAGTGTGTAGGTCATGAAGGCCGGGAAGATTACAGCCAGTCCGGCACCATGCGTGGCACCGTAATCCGCTGAAATCTCATGCTCTATCTGATGCGTTCCCCAGTCCGCTTCTCTGCCGACACCCAATATGTTGTTATGCGCCAGAGTCCCGGCCCAGAGTAAGGTCGCGTGCGCTGAGTAATCTTGCCGATCGGCCAAAGCCCGGGGCCCGGCACTCAACACCGCCTGCAAGACGGCCTCGCAGAGTCGATCCGTCAGATCAACGTCCACGGAATTTGAGATATAGCGCTCGAGCACGTGCGACATAATGTCCATGATACCCGCCGCCAGCTGATACTCCGGCACCGTGTAGGTGAGTTCGGGGTTGAGGATGCTGAACGTCGGCCGGATCAGGTCATGATTGAGACCGCGCTTGATCACGCCGTCGTCCGTAACATTACTGATGACCGATGAGCTCGAGCCTTCAGATCCGGTTGCCGCCAGGGTGACGATCGTGCCGATGGGCAGGCTCTTCTCCGGAACTGCTTGACGACTGTAAAAGTCCCAGACGTCGCCTTCGTATGGGATGCCGACTGCGATGGCTTTGGCCGAATCCGCAGCGCTCCCTCCGCCTACGGATAAGACCAGATCGACGCCCTCGTCCCGTCCGAGATCGATGCCCTTACGCACCAGAGACAGTTCGGGATTCGGCACGACACCGGCGAGTTCGACGAAAGCAATGTCAGCTTCAGTAAGCGAAGCTCTTACACGATCGAGGAGACCGGAGCGTTCCGCGGAACCTCCGCCCGTGTGAATCAGGACCTTGGTAGCGCCTGTTTCCTTTACGGCCTCCCCCACTCGGGTTTCCATGTTTTTACCGAAGTAGAATTTTGTCGGGCTCTGAAAGATGAAATCCAGCATTTTACTCTCCTTTGCTTCTGAGCTTGGTTGTGATCACCAGGTCGGTGATGGGTTTCCGCGGCGCAGGCACTTCTTTCGCCTGAATATCCTCCGGCAGATAATCCGGACTGCCGTAATAGCCGAGGGCGACTAATGAAATGATGTCTGTATTCTGAGGGATATCGAGGGTCTCCCGCAATAGGGTCTTATCGAAACCGCCCATACAATGGGCCAGAATATCACGCGCCTGTGCTTCCAAAGACAGGTAGCCCCAAGCCGTACCGGCATCGAAGATATGAAAGGGGTTGGGCTTGCCGTTGTACCCGAAGTGCTGATCCGCAAGCGTGATAAGCAGGACATCGGAATAGCCGGCCCATGCCTGATTCCCGGGTGTCAGAGTTTCATATATAGCATCGAACACTTCCGTATCCCGCCGCGCGACAATGTAGCGCCAGGGCTGCTCATTGAAACAGGACGGGGCGTAACTGGCCGCTTCGAGTAGGGCTCTCATATCCTCGCCGGACAATTCTCTGGTCTGGTCAAAAGCACGGGATGACCAACGCTCCTGAATCAGGGGTAAGACATCATAGGTGAATACACGGTTTCTGAGTTTTTTCATTTAGTAAGCTCCGCTTCTCTTAAGTTCTCTTAAAAATTCAACAAAGCTTAGGATAGCAGAAGTCGGGTCCGGCTCGACTGTACAGAAGCTACAACTAATTATTTACTGCGATTACGCACATAATAGGTCACCGCAGTAAAGGCACCGACAAGCACTCCCACCGGAAAAGCGCTGGTCCAGTAGCCTACCTTATCTGCTATAGGTAGTAGGATTGCTGTCGAGATACTCCAGCCCAGCACGAAATAGAACCAGGGTTTATTCGTGATCGACTGGCGCCCGGGCGACTCACTCATGATAGGGCTCGCGATCTGTCAAAGAAGTGAAATCCCGTCTCGCCTGGACACTCTTATAGGCCGGTCGGATGATCCTTCCGCCACTGATGAGTTCCTCCATGCGGTGGGCACACCAGCCGGGGGCACGGGCCGCCGCGAAGATGGCTGTGAAAAGGTCGCTGGGAATACCCAGAAGGTCATAGATGAATCCGGTGTAGAAATCAACATTAGCGCACATCGGTCGATCCTGGCCTTTGACCTCGTTCAGCACGCGCGGCGCAATCCGTTCGGTCATGAGGTAGAGATCATATTCGGCATCTTTCCCGCCTTCATAAGCTAAGCCCCTGGCGTAGTCCCGGAGGAGCGATGTACGAGGATCCGACACCGTATACACCGCATGCCCGATACCATAGATCAGGCCTTTCTTATCCAGCGCCCGTTTTTCTGCCACATCTCTGAGGTAAGAGGTCACTTCGTTCTCATCCCGCCAGTTCCGGACATGCTGCTTCAGGTCTTCCATCATCCGATATGTCATTCCGGATGCCCCGCCGTGTTGCGGCCCTTTCAGCGAGCCGATCGCAGCTGCGATAGCCGAATAGCTGTCCGTCCCGGTCGACGACACACAGCGACAGGTAAAGGTTGAATTATTACCTCCGCCGTGTTCTGCCTGGACAACCATGGCCAAATCCAGGACTCTCGCCTCATTCTCCGTATAGAGGCCATCCGGTCTGATTAGGCGAAGAATGTTCTCCGCAGTACTCAGTTTGGGATCCGGGGCGTGGATGAACAAGCTTTCTTCGTCGATGTAATGCCTTTTGGCCATATAGGCATATGAGATCAACACCGGGAGCCGCGCGATCAATTCCAGAGACTGCCTAAGAACATTCTTGAAAGAAATATCATCAGCCGCTTCATCATGCGCATAAAGGCCCAGCACGCAACGCGCCAGCTTATTCATGATGTCCCGGCTGGGGCTCTTGAAGATTGTGTCTTCAACGAAACTCGGCGGTAAGGGCCGAAGGCAGCTGAGGGTCTCTTTGAAACTCTCGAGCTGTGATGAAGTCGGCAAATCGCCATAGAGCAGCAGATAGGAGACTTCCTCGAAGCCGAAGCGCTTTTCTGCCCAGAAACTCTCCACGATGTCCTGGAGGGAAATCCCTCGGTAGAACAGGCGTCCTTCAGCCGGGAGCCGTTCGCCGTCGACAATATAGTACGAGAACACCTCGCCGACCTCGGTCAGCCCGACCAGGACGCCGGTGCCGTTGTCGTTACGCAGCCCGCGTTTCACGGAATAACGCGAAAAGAGTTCAGGTTCAATTTTGACCGCCGCTCTACAATGGTCGAAGGAGTCGGTCAGAAGAGTTAGGTTTTCGTAAGGATAGGGTAATGCCATCAAGGTCTCCTCTTCTCGGCCGGAGCTCAGTCCGCCGTGGTCAGGTTCAGCAGGCCGCCTGCGAGCAGCATGTCTCTTTCTCTGCTTGAGATGGCCAAAGTCATGGGGTAGGTCTCATCACGATCGACATTGATGACTTCCACTTCAGCACCTTTATGGGCAGCTTCCAACTGTGTTCTGGCATCTCTGATCTCGAGCCGGTCACCCATCTCAATCTTCTCGTAATCTTCTTCGTTCACGAAGGTCAATGGCAGGATCCCGTTATTGATCAGGTTGGCTTCGTGAATCCGGGCAAAGGACTTTGCGAGCACGCCTCTCACGCCCAGCGCCAAAGGAGCCAGCGCAGCATGTTCTCTACTGGAGCCTTGACCGTAATTGTGTCCGGCGAGAATCAGGCCGCCCCCTTCCCGACGCGCCCGTTCCGGGAACTCCGGATCCGAAGGCGTCAGGCAATGATTGGCCAGCTCAGGGACATTGGAGCGGAACGGCAGTAGCTTCGAGTTTGAAGGCATGATGTGGTCGGTTGTAATGTTGTCTTCCAGTTTGATTAGGACAACATCATTGATGGTATCGCCCAGCGGTTGGTGATCCGGAACCGGTTTGATATTAGGGCCACGGATAACTTCTACGTCTGAGCCGTCATCCATGGGGAGGACGATGAGATTATCATTCACTTCATATTTATCCGGGGCTACAGGCTGCGGCGGGTCACCGAAATCCCTCGGATCGGCAATATAGCCTTTGAGAGCGGTTGCAACGGCGACTTCCGGTGAGCCCAGGTAAACCTGTGCATCGGGCGTACCGGATCTGCCGTAGAA
>CAZJTS010000105.1:0-2081 GCA_964548975.1 uncultured Fastidiosipila sp. | reverse complement strand
TCGACGAAGGAGGAATTGGTACAACTGCCGATGTGCACCTGGTCGACTTTGATACGTTGTTCCACAGCCTCCGCCACGGTATGGACGTTATCCGGCATTGAGGGGAAAGCAACTAAGGGCTCAAGCTCATCGAGCCGGATCGTGATCATCTCGTCGTACTTCGCACCCGGATCTGCTGCTATAGGAACCCATTCCTCACCACGTTGCTGTGCGTCCAGATAGGCCTTCGTCACTTCGTCACTGGGGAAAATCGAGGTTGTTGCGCCGAGTTCCGCGCCCATGTTGGTGATAGTCGCGCGCTCGGGTACCGAAAGGCTTTTTACCCCGGATCCCGTGTACTCCAGGATTTTGCCGATGCCGCCTTTGACCGTGAGTCTCCGGCAGACTTCGAGAATGACGTCTTTGGCCGTCACCCAGGGCTTAAGTTCACCTTCCAGGCGAACTTCCAGGACCTTGGGCATCTTCAAGTGGTAGGCTCCGCCGCCCATAGCGACCGCAACATCGAGGCCGCCGGCGCCGATGGAGAGCATGCCGAGACCGCCGCAGGTCGGGGTGTGGCTGTCCGAACCCAGCAGGGTGTCGCCGGGCACAGCGAATCGCTCGATATGCACCTGATGACAGACACCGTTACCCGGTTTGGAGAAAAGAATCCCGTACTTCGCTGCCACGGTCTGGAGATACTTGTGGTCGTCAGCGTTCTCGAAGCCCGTCTGCAACATATTGTGATCCACATAGGCGACAGAAAGTTTGGTCTTCACCTTGGGTAAATTCATCTGTTCGAATTGCAAGAAAGCCATGGTCCCGGTGGAATCCTGCGTCAGAGTCTGATCTATGCGAATGCCGATATCCGAGCCGATTTTCATCTCGCCTGCGACGAGATGTGCTTCAATTATTTTCGCGGTAAGTGTCTTAGCCATACTACCCCCCTGAGTTCATGCTACAAATTTTCGTTAACCATCATTATTACGGAAGGCATTGATATCCGTCAATGAATAGGCCTCGCTCTGGCGCAAGTCCACGGATTTCGACATGTTTTTTGGCCGGATAAGTGGTAGTGGGATGTACTAGCCGACGAAAGTCTCGCCTTCAGGCAATACCGCATTGCTCTGCTTCTGTTGCCGGATCGACAGCGAGAGCGCGAAGGTGAATGGGCCCACCCTGCCGATAAACATACAGAGCATGAGTGGGATAGTGCTGATGGTTCTGAGGTTCTCCGTCTGAATTGATGTGACACCGACCGTGCAGAGGGCCGAGAAGACTTCGTAAAGCAGATCTACTGAAGTGAAATGGCCTGCTGCCAACGCTGCCCGCTCGGTGATCATCAGGATGAAAGTCGCCGAGAAGGCCACCATCAGCAACATAACAAAGACAACGAAAGCCCGGGTGAAGATCGATTGCGTCAATTTGTGACGGCTCAAGCTGGGGGCTTTCCTGCCTTGAAGCTGGCCTTTCATCGTCGAGAGAACGATCGCAAAGGTAGTTGTCTTGAGGCCGCCGCCCGTCGAAACAGGGCTTGCGCCGATGAACATTATTAGACAGCCCAGGAGTTTCGAAGCATCAAACAAGGTCGTCTGGCTGATCGAATTGAAACCGGCGGTTCGTAGTGTTGCTGTCTGGAAGAAAGCCGCTAGCACTTTTTGGCCGAAGGAGAGCGTGCCCAGTGCCTGCTCTCGCTGATTGAGCCCTTCCAGTGCCAGGAAAAGTAGGGTCCCTACGAGAAGGATGAGCACCGTGAGGCGCAGGACCAGTTTGCTATGGAACTTGAGCTTCCGGCTCGAGCGAAAATGGAAAATATCGAGCCAGACGATAAAGCCCATACCGCCACAGGTCAGGAGCATCGCCGTCGTGATCAGGATAATGGGGTCATTATTCAGGTAGGTCAGACTTGTATAAGCTCCGGACCAGCTGCCCAGCAGGTCGAAACCGGCATTACAGAACGCCGAAACACCCTGGAAAAGCCCGACATAAAGTGCCCGGCTCCAGGGCATGAGGTAACTGTAGCGCCAGGCGAGAATGAGCCCGCCGACGATCTCGAAGCTTAAGGTGATCAGGATGACGGCCTTGACCAGACTGTAGACTTC
>CAZJTS010000104.1:0-6955 GCA_964548975.1 uncultured Fastidiosipila sp. | reverse complement strand
GAGTTAGTGTGTCAGAGGCTGGCGGATAAATTGGCATTGCCGATTTATCCGAACGCTTTGGCCAGGACACGCAGCACGAAACGCCAATCGGAGCTCAGCAGCCGGGAAGAGCGACTCATAAATGTCAAAGGCGCGTTCCGGGTTCAGGATGCTGACCTGAGCAAAGGCCAAAGGTTCTTACTGGTGGATGATGTCACCAGTTCGGGGGCCACGTTATGGGAAGCGGCGGAGACGATGCTGAGGGACGGCTTCGGCGTAATCTTACTTGCGGTCGCAAGTAACAAGCCGGTCGGCTCTATAGAGGAGGTATATAGTGGCTAAAAAAGAAGATGTGATGGTTAAGGACTTCGGTCGTACAGAAGACGGTACGAAGGCGACACTCTACACGCTGGAAAATTCGCAGGGTGATAAAGCGAGTTTTACAGATTATGGTGCTGCGTTAGTGAGCTTAGAAGTCAATCTGGGCGAGGAGAGCCGGGATATTGTTCTGGGTTATGCGGATGTCAGTGACTACGAGAAGAATAGCGGCAACTTAGGCGCCACCTGCGGACCGTTCGCGAACAGAATCAGTAACGGCGAGTACCGACTCAACGACAGTTTCTATACTCTGCCGAAGAACGACAGTAATAATGTCTGCCATAGCGGAGCGCTGGGCTTTCATACCAGATTCTGGACGCTCAGTGAATCAAGCGCGGACAGCCTGACCTTTACTTGTACCATGGGCTCCGGGCAGCAGGCCTTTCCTGCTGAGCTGTCGGTGTCTGTGACCTATGCTCTGACGGAAGAGCGGACCTTATCGATCAATTATGAAGCACGAACCGAGCAGGATACCATCATCAACCTGACGAATCACAGTTACTTTAATTTGGCCGGCGAGGGTGTAATCGATGAGCAGCTGATAGAAGTGAATGCTTCCTTCTACACGCCCGTGGATGAGGAATTGATCCCGACCGGTGAGATACTCAGCGTCAGCGGGACGGGCTTCGATCTGAGGCAAGCCCGGAAATTAAGTGATGTTTTCGCCTCCGACGAGGAGGGAATCCGGAGTGTCGGCGGCCTCGACCACAACTTCGTGATCGACGGTGAGGAGCGAGATGAGCTGCGCTATGCCGCAAGGCTCATGGATCCGGAAAGTGAACTCCAGGTGGTCTGCTATACCACAGAGCCGGGGATTCAGATCTATACGGCCAATATGCTGAAAGACTATCAAGGCAGTAAGGATCGCACGTTCGGTGAGCATCATGGAATTTGTTTCGAAACACAGAACTTCCCGGACAGCCCGAACATTATTCACTTTCCCAGTCCTGTACTAAGGAAAGGTGACGTGTTCCGGAGCACGACCATTTACCAGTTTGGGCCCTATAAGGTTTTCTAAAAGGGGTGAGCGTGCTATAATTGCCTTAGCCCGTTAGGCGCTTTCCGTTTTGAACCTGCATGACTTAAAAAGGGAGCTTGCGTCATGTGGAATAGTATCAAGCCCTTGCGAGGGGAAGATATAAGACCGCTGCAGAGCACCCACCTGACATATTTGTTAGGTGTCAAAAGGAGAGTGACTTTCGGGTATTTGTATATGTTCAATTGAGGTAGTACCATGCAAATTTACAACACAAAGTCGCGCACGAAGGAAGAACTGGTGCCTCTAGAGCCCGGAATTATTAAGATTTATTCCTGCGGCCCGACCGTTTATAACTATTTTCACCTCGGTAATGCAAGACCGTTTATCACCTTCGACACACTGCGTCGCTACCTGGAATATAAAGGTAACGATGTTCAGTTCGTGCAAAACTTCACCGATATCGATGACAAAGTGATCAACAAAGCGAATGCGGAAGGGATCACTTATAAAGAGCTTTCGGACCGTTATATAGAAGAATACTTCAAAGACGCCGAAGGACTGAATATCAAGGAAGCCACCCACCATCCTAGGGCCACAGACTCGATGGATGAGATCATTGCGCTGATCGAGACTTTGGTCGAAAAGGACTTGGCTTACGTCGCAAACGACGGTGTCTACTACGCCGCGCGAAAGTTCCCCAACTATTGCTGCCTCTCGCATTTTGATGTGGACGAGTTGGTGAAGAATGCCAGAAAAGATGTGACCAGCGAGAGCGGTAAGAAAGATTCAGTGGATTTTGCCCTCTGGAAGTTTCGCAAGGAGAACGAACCTTATTGGCCGAGTCCCTGGGGAGAAGGAAGACCTGGCTGGCACATCGAGTGCTCGGCGATGTCCAAGCAATACCTGGGCGAAACCATCGACATCCACAGTGGCGGCAAAGATCTGATTTTCCCGCACCATGAGAACGAAATCGCTCAAAGTGAGGGGGCCAGCGGCAAACCTTTCGTACGCTACTGGATGCATAACGGTTTCATCAATATCGACGGCGAGAAGATGTCAAAGTCGGAAGGGAATTTCTTCCTTGTCCGAGAACTGGCGGAAAAATATGGTTATATGCCGGTTCGCATGTTTATGCTGAACTCGCATTACCGTTCACCGATCAACTTTTCTCCCGATCTCATTGAATCTGCGAGCTCTGCGTTTACACGCATTGAAACAACGATAAAGAATCTCCGGTTCACCCTCGAGTCAGATCTGGGTGAGAGCGATAGTACTGAGCGTGAAGCTCAGGATCAACGCCTGGCGGAAGCAACAGAGAAGGCGCGTGCGAGCTTTGATGCGGCCATGGATGATGATCTCAATACCGCCGAAGCACTCGGTGTGGTGTTTGAGCTCGTCCGCGTGATTAATTCAGAACTTGCTGAACCGCTGTCGAAGAGCGCATTAGAAAGCGCCCGGGCTACACTTGAAACTTTAACCGACGTCTTAGGTTTAGCGTTCGAGACCGGCGGAGGCATCCCTGCTGAAATCACCGAGCTTGCCGACGCCCGTCAGTCGGCAAAAGCAGAGAAGAACTGGGCTTTGGCCGACGCCTTACGTGACGAGATACAGGCAAAAGGCTATAAGATCACCGATACGCCGCAAGGGCCTCACATCGAGGCAATATAATGACCGAAGATCCGAAGGTGATCTCACAATTGCCTATCCAATCGCTGGCCTATATCGGCGACGCGGTGTACGAGCTTTATGTTCGTGAGGTTATTCTGGAGCAGCATCCGGCGAAACCCGGTAGGTTACACGGTCTGAGTATTCAGTTTGCCAAAGCCCGATTCCAGGCCAAGGCCGCTGTGTGGCTGATGGACCGATTAGACGAGCACGAAAAGAATATTCTTCTGCGCGGACGAAACGCCGATCCGGGTGCCATGGCCAAACATGCCACACCCCAGGAATACCGCTGGGCCAGCGGTCTCGAGAGCCTGATCGGCTATCTTTATCTTTCCGGCCAAAAGGAACGTCTGCAGGAAATTCTCAAGTTAATTATGGAAGTTGGAACGACGGATGAGACAGGATCCCAAAACTAAATCAAGCGGCAAAAATAGACGAGGCGGGGCTCCGGCTTCGCAGGACGCAAGACGCCCGTCCGACAAGTCCGGGGGCAAGAGACTCAGGAACGCCAGACCCGGGGTCCAAAGACCCAGAACAGATCGTAAACCGTCCTGGTCTGAGGTCGAAACGAATCGGCAGGAAGTCCTTGCTCCGAGTGCGATTCCGGATGAAGAGCGTCTGGAAGGGCGTAATGCGGTGGCTGAAGCCCTCGCAGCCGGAAGGGCATTCAATAAAGTCTGGTATCTGAAACCTCTGCCGGATAAACGTCCGGATCGGCGATTGGCGGAGCTGATCCATCAATTCCACTCGACCGAAGCGGTGCTGTATCCGGTGGACCGTAAGGCGCTCGACCGGATGGCGGTTACCCCGAGCCATCAAGGCATTATCGCCCAGGTGGCCGCGCATGAGTATGTGGAGCCCGAAGATATCCTGGCTTTGGCCGAAGCCAGAGGTGAACAGCCCTTCATTCTCCTCCTGGATCAGATCCAGGACTCGCAGAATCTCGGCGCCATTATGCGAACCGCGGATGCCGTCGGTGTACACGGTATCATTATCCCCCGTCGCCGATCGGTAGCACTCGATGCCGCTGCGGCCAAAGCGTCCGCCGGTGCCATCGAGCATGTCAAAGTGGCTCGTGTGACCAACCTGAACCGCACCATCGAAACGCTGAAAGCCCAAGGCATCTGGGTCTGTGGTCTTGCTATGGAAGGCGAGCCGCTCTTCAATTCGGATAAGCTAAATGTACCTCTGGCTCTGGTGATCGGCAGTGAGGGTGACGGCATCTCCGATTCCGTCCAAAAGAACTGTGATTTTCTGCTCCAGATTCCGATGCGAGGGAAAATCAATTCGCTGAATGCTTCGAACGCCGCCGCCATTGCTGTCTATGAGGTGCTCCGCCAGAGACAGCTCGCCGCTGATGCTTGATCTCAGTCAGCAAAGTGATGAAGCGCTTGTCCAATTGTCCAGAGATGGGCTAGAGGAGGCGCTGGAAATTCTTTTGGACCGCTATAAGCCTTTGGCCAAAAGCCTGGCCTCCCGCTTCTTCATCCAAGGAGCGGACCGCGACGACGCCGTTCAAGAGGCGATGATCGGCTTGTTCAAGGCTGTTCGCACTTTCGACCCGACTAGGCAGATCCCGTTCGCGGCTTTGGCCAAAGTCAGCTGCGAGAGAACCTTGATTGATGCGGTGAGAAAAGCTGATACCGGCAGAAATCGACTGCTCAACGAGTCGGTGCCCCTGGAGTCTGACGTGCCGGAAAGTGTGCCTGATGAAAATGCGGTAAGCTCTTCTGTAACAGCCCGCGACTTATTGGATGAATTAGCCGGAAACTTAAGTGAGCGAGAGCACGAAGTCCTCCGCTACCGTCTCCAGAATAAAAGCTATAGAGAAATCGCAGAGTTATGCAAGATTTCTCCGAAATCCGTAGATAATGCTCTGCAACGCATCCGCTTAAAACTTAGATAAAGTTTTAAACATTCAAATTGTCTTCACATTCTAATTAGATTTCTTCACGTGCTTGTCATAATATGGCCACCAACTTATAATCGAATTAACAGGCGGAGAGGGTGAAGAGATTGAGCAGACGTACAGCCAGGGACTCATATTTTTTGATAGTAATAGTTGCGATTGCAGTCCTGGCAGTCTCTTCTTTTATTTTTACCCGTTATCTGGAGGACCAGACCCAGCGGTCGGTTGAAGTCAGCACGTTTCTTTCCATGTCGACGAGCCAACCGGAGTTCAGTGCACAGTTGCCCACGACGAGCAGCACGCAAAATCTGGTCATCGAGGGCACATCCCACGCTAATGAGATCCTCCAGTTATTGGCCGAAAGTATTAATAAAGAAGCTGAGATAGAGTCCAATTATCGGGCGTTCAGCAGAGGCCAGATCGAGGATATCTCGATAGAATAGTATCAGCTCTACACGAGACTTATGCGGACGATATTCCGCTACGATATCGAATCTTACTCCACAATGACATTTTCGGAACGCAGCACGACGGTCGCGGAGATGTTGCGCCATGACCCTCAGCATGCCGCCTTTCTGGAGCAGGCGAGTTTTCATTGGTTCGAATCACATAATGCTCAGAATGAACTGATCCGCATTCCGATAATTCTCTCGGTGAACGAAGCCGGCCAAAGTTATCTGTCTCGCGAATGGGTCAGAGCTTGCCTGGAACTGAGGAATTTCTCCACCCTGTACTTCGGGGCCATGCTCGATCTGAATAGCGAAGCCGCTTTGCGTTTGACCTATTCACTGTCAGACGATCCGGCGATCCAGGAGCAGAAAACCCAGGAGTTGATGGATTACTATTTTAATCATGTACAAGCGGACGAGATCACGCCGGCGGAAATCATTTCGCTGCGCATGGACGCTATTACTTATCGGATACCGATTCAGGGTACTACGCGTGATCAGTCAAAGCCTGTGAAAATGACAGGGGAAATGGTTGAAGAAACCCAAGTGCCTGAGACCTCTGTGCTGGAGCCTAGGGAAGGGGAAGACCCTGCATTGACGACTGAAGTGGAACCGGAAATGGAGCAGACGGAAAGCAGCGCTACCGATAGTCCTGAACTCACGTCACAGGGTGATGAGTTGGAGCCGACTGAAACCTCGCTTGAAACCGACCCAACCATGATCGAAGATGACACCCGTTCCAATTATCACATTGTCACGATTTATAAGCGTGAAGGGACTTTCGTTCCGGTGGACATCGTTCCTGCCAGGTCCTGGCGAGTGGCCCATCCGATTCTGACTGATCAGGGGCAACTTGATTTCAACGCGACCTACCGTATGGAGGAACTGCGCGAGTTACTCGGCATGCCAGATGAACAATATCGATTCACATTTTCCACCATCGATGGCACTAGTCGCGACAAGCATATTCGTTTACTCTACCCGGATATCGAATTAATCCTGGCCGAAAATCCGGAACAGACTGAAGACCACCGCTTAGAGGCAGTGTATCTAAAAACGGATCGCTACAGCTTGGGAGATCAATTCAGGGTTGGGAATACTTTAGAAGACCTGCTCAGCGTCTACCTATATCTGGATACAATCGGAGGATCCTACGTAGATCAGGCAGGAAATCAGGTCCAGTTGGATCTGGCTGAAGACCATTCAGTTAGTCGGATCAGCATGCTTGAGGCAGCCTATCGGGCGGATACATTGAATCAGCAACGCAGTGAAGATCTTCCTGTTGAGTTCATCTTGCCAGAACCCAGTCCATCACCTCCACCTGAAGCCAGTCCGGAGGAAAGTACTGAGGATGGTACTGTTGCGGCTACGTCTGAGGAGCCTGAGACAACTATAACTGTAACTGAATTAGCGAGCACTTCAGGATCCTGATTAAACTCTGGACGGGAAAAATGTAGTCAGAAATGTAGTCAGAGTACTGATTTAGGCAATTTAAGAAAAATGAGGGAATAAGAAAAAGGCTGGAAATCCAGCCTTTCTTCGTGGTGCGCCCGACAGAGATCGAATCCATAACCTTCTGATCCGTAGTCAGACGCT
>CAZJTS010000103.1:5085-7038 GCA_964548975.1 uncultured Fastidiosipila sp. | reverse complement strand
AAAGCTTGTCCGGCGGAGTCGGGGCAGTCTCGCGTATTAGGTTATGTAATTTTGCCGGAAGCGTCTCCGTCGTAGAGCCACCCTTGCTGCTGTCATCAGCAGAGTGGACGCGTGTAGACACCTCGTCCATTTCGCTTTGGCGGAGTCGGATATAACGTACAATCGCCTTGGCATTGTGGTAATCCTGATCCAGAAGCAAAAACGTACCCAGTACGGTATCGATCGTCAGCTCTTTCAAAAGAAGATCCTGACGATCTCTGCCTTCAATCACGCGGCTCTCAAGTGTACCTTCTCCGCTGTATCCGGCCTTCTCGAGCAGCTCGGCCCTTTGGGCAAATCCGACGCTCGGGTCAGACAGACGACGAAGATCCTCGGCGTTAAGCATGCTGTCTTCCAGCACGCGAACACGCCCGGTCGCTGCAGCAAAACGCTCATCCAGCGGCGGCTCACGGAACCATACTGAATTACTGGTCTTACTCTGCATCGGCTGTACTCCCCTCGGAATTCTCCGGGAACAAGATGCCGGCAGCCATACTCAGCCAACGCTTCTCATCCTGCGCCAGCACAGCTTCAAAACGATAGTCCTGCCAGGCGCGCCCATCTCCGAGGATAAAACCACCTGCAAAATCGCCTGTTTCAGCATCGACCTTGAGCTTGGGATACGCTTCTTCAAGGAAAGCCGGCATCCAGACCTGATCTGTCTTGCTAATCACAATGCTTTGGTCCGCAGCTCCGGCTTTCTGCAGCCAGGCAGCATAGAGTGCACGCCTCTGCTCAGGTGTATAGGCCTTGAGGGCCTTACCCACCGCGGCCATTGTACCGAGCAAGACATCCTGCTTGGCCTGCAAAATTTCTCGTTTAGAGGCCATTCGGGATTCTGCCTGTCGCTGAATCGCCTGCTCTTTGGCAAGACGCTCGCTGCGAGCGGCATTCTCCGCTGTAATGCGTTCCGCTTCGCGGCGTGCCTCAGTCAAAATCGCATAACGTTCTTGATTCGCGCCGCTGAGCAGACCTTGAGCCGCAGACTCGGTCTCGTCTTGTATGCGCTTGCGCAGCGCCTCTACTCCATCCATTGTGCTTCTCCCTACCTGTGCCTGGTCAATTAAAACAAGCCGTTGATCATGATGATCGACAATACTGTGACCAAGAGCGCGAAGATGGCGTAGGTCTCAACCATGGCCGAGAGAATGATCGCTTTGGACTGGTCACCCGGGTTCTTTGCGACCAGATGAACACCGTCAGCTGCCACACGGGCCTGATGGATGGCCGACAAATAGCCGATTACGGTCATGGGCATGCAGGCGAGGAAATAGAGCATACCTTGAGCAAGCGACAGATTCGCTGCCGCTCCGCTAAAGAAGCCCGCGAACTGCATGATAAAGAACCAGACCAAGAGGCCGTAAATACCTTGTGTACCGGGCAAAGCCTGCAAAATTACGAGTTTTCCGAACAGTTCCGGTTTCTCGGTCAGAGCGCCTGCAGCAGCCGAACCCACAAGACGTACGCCTTTGGCCGAACCGATGCCGGAGAAAGTAGCCGCCAGAACGCCGCCCAAAAGAGCAAGTGTGCCGCCGCTAAGCATTTGAGACCAGTCAATGGCTGATGCAACCTGTGTGATTTCTAAATTCATAGTTCCTCCTGTAAATTCCGTATATGTGTGTATTTATCTAAACTGCTTTACTCTTTGGCAGAGTTGACAGTGAGATGCTTGGGGTATGCAATTCTGGTGTATTTGCCTTCATACTGCAGGGGCGCAAAGAGCTTGCCTCCGCCGGCGTAAAAGCGGCCAAAGAATTCGACATAATGCAGACGTGTAGAATGCACGTAAGCGCTGAGAGTAGACAGCGCAATATTGAGACCGTGGCCAAAAAGCAGAACCACGACCAGGAAGATGATCTGCGGACCGCGCCAGCCAATCATCGCTGCCATCATATTGACAACCATAGCGATAAC
>CAZJTS010000103.1:3028-5075 GCA_964548975.1 uncultured Fastidiosipila sp. | reverse complement strand
GCGTGTAGGACAAAAGATCGCTGAGCCAGGAAGTGACACTGTAAAGACTCATGAAACCAGAGAAGAAGCGCTTGATGGGGTTCTTGTCCCGGGAACTCATGAGCAGAATCATGGCAGCTCCGGCAATCGCGACATAGGCTCCGAAAGACATGCCAAGAGCCAGCAGGCCTACACCGCCTATGATCAGGTACCAGGGAGCGACACTAAAGGCCGCGTCATACCAATTGCCTCTCTGAAGCTTATTGTGGATATCGATGCCCATAGCAATGAAGAGGTGTATCGCGCCAAAAACAATCGACCAGATCATCAGTGTGATCGGCTCATCGAGCGGGTTAAACCAGAAAGCAGGCAAGCTTACCGCGCCGTCAGTCAAAGCAGGCAGCAGGTCGCCGAATAAACTCCCATAGGCAACACCAAAAGCAATTGCGAACAGTCCGCCCGATGCAAACACCTTGAGCATCTGGCGCATGCCGCCTTCAGCCTTAAACTTGTAGAGTGCCACGAAACAGCCGATTGCCAGCAACAAACCATAGCCGATGTCACTCAGCATAGATCCGAAGAAAAAGGCGTACGTGATATTCATAATTGGTGAAGGATCAGAATCCTGCGTGTAGCTAGGCGGGCTGAAAGTATTGATGATAGCCTCAATAGGCTCCACGGATTCCCTGTTCTTCAGCATGGTCGGCACGGATTCATCAGCGGGATCCGGATCTGTCACACCCGCCCACAATTCAAATCGCGAGGACAAATCCGCTAGCAGTTTCTCAACATTGTCTTCCGGAACAAAACCATTCAGCACAAAAAGATTACGGCTCTCATTCAGCTGGAGCAGAGCCTTGAGTCGAACTTCGTCCGTATCGTAAATGTCCGAGAGCAACTCAAGATCCTTGATGCCAACCGCCTTCTCAGCGATGGTGCTTTCGAGACCATCCAGTTCCTGCTCGAGCATCTCAATGCGCTTGCCCTGCTTCTTGTAAGCTTTGCGAAAATTCCCCTCACGCTCATCGTCAGTCGTAGCCGGGAAGGCTTGCAGCTCCGAGGCGGCCAAAATCCGCTTAATTCGATCGTCTTCTGAATAAGGCCAAGCCAGCAACACAATAATCTGTTCTTCCGTACGGGCATAGATCTGCCCGGCAAGAATCAGCTCAGCAGCTTCTGCTTCTGTCAGGAGCGCCTGATATTCTTCCTCATCGCGAAAGTAGCCTGTGGTGCTGCGCATGCGGCCGCTGCTGACAGCTTCGGGCAGAGCGAGTTCTTTCAAAGGTTCCAGCGTGCGTAGGTGTGTCTTCGCAGCGGCTAGATTCTGTTCGCCGCTGGCGCGAGCGTTGAGCGCCTCTTCGAGCGATTCTACTAGGTAGAGGAGCTCTTCTTGCTGCTGGCTTGTCATCGACCATTCTTCTGGTGACGTAACTCGCTTGACAGAAAACAGAGGTTTCTTCTCAGTCGAATAAGTCCGCAAAACCTTCAAGGCTTTCTCAATACGTCCCTTCCAGCGTGTAGTCTCCTGGATTAAATCACGAATCGTATCCTCAGAAACGGCCAAGTGCAGAAAATGCGGCGCATCGTCAGGTGTCCGCAGAATGTGCATCAGGTCGCAGTAAGAGGGAATCTGATGAATGCGAAAATGAGCATCCTCGCCTTCGACCGGAGCCAAGGCAAGCTCTTCGAATCGACGATCCAGCTCTGAATCGGTTTCGATAGAAGCTGCACCGGTCTCCTGAAGGTAGTTAAGCAGAGCAAACTTATCCGAGCGTGAAGCAATGATCTCCAGTCGTTTCATGCGAGCAATTGCCATGCTTATTCCTCCAGAGCTTTGAGAATTGCCTGGACAGCCTTAGCCTGGCGCCGAGAAGCTTCTTGCTTAAATGCCTGAACTGCTGAGGCCGATACCTGGTCGATATCGGAGCTCTCCGTCTCTGTACGTGAGCCCTGCTTGTCACGACGCTGATTGCGAGCGACCTGCACGATCTGAGCAGCTTCCGTCTGAGCGGCCTGACGAATCTCGTCCGCCTCAGCCCTCGCCTCGGCCATTCGTCTGTCGGCCTGC
>CAZJTS010000103.1:565-3018 GCA_964548975.1 uncultured Fastidiosipila sp. | reverse complement strand
TAAATCAAGGAATTCATCCCGCATAGGATCCCCCTTCATTCTGGGTAATTTGCTGAAAACTGCAAATATTATAGCACAAAGTCACCAGCAAATTCGTGAGCTTTACATTCATCCATCGATTCAATAATTGTAGCATACTTGCGATTCGCCTAATTGTATATTCTTTTATCGATTTGCTTAACACAAAGACATCCAATTCAGTGTATTATTTGTCTATAAGTGTTTTTTTGTCGCTTAAACTGGCGCACCGTTTACGATGGGTGGAGGATTTATAGATGAAGAATTATATTCCGGTAAAACTTGAAGATCTGGACTTGAACGCATGGCAGGCTTTCGGTGAAGACTGGGTAGCGATTGCTGCCGGCGGCAGGAAACATGCCAACGCCATGACGGCTTCCTGGGGCTCGATCGGTGTTGTCTGGGGAAAGCCGGCCGTCACAATCTATATGCGCCCGCAACGCTATACACGCGGCTTTGTCGAGAAGAAGGGCCGCTTTAGTATCAATTTCCTGCCTGCAGGACCAGAGAGCCGCAAGGCTTTGAGCTACATTGGAGAGGTCTCCGGACGCGATGAAGACAAGCTTGCGAATGCCGGTCTGACTTTGGCCATCGTGGATAAAACCCCGGTCCTGGAACAAGCCGACCTGGTGTTGAACTGCCGCGTCATGTACCGATCCCAGATCGAAAGCAATAAATTCATTGATCGTGAATTTTCGAAGAAGCTTTATCCTGAGAAAGACTATCATTACGTTTACGTCGGCGAAATTATTTCGGCTTACCGCTTGGTCGAAGCGGCTCCCGAAAATATTCTGGAAGAAAACAGCTGATTTTTCGATTGCTGCAGTCTGGATGAGTAATGTGATGTTTTTGCCGTATTGTCGGATAAATAGTTTATTTATGTCAATAAAGTCTATATTTTCGCCACATCCTTCCACTTATTCGGCTGAATTATCTGCCTTTTGATGGTACTATGGTTGTGAATACTATTTCGATTTTGGAGGTTTTTGTTTTATGAAGTACATCACTTTTGGTGAAATCATGCTGCGGCTGAAGTCCCCCGGTCTGGAAAGATTCTTTCAATCTCCTTCACTGGAAGCTACTTTTGGCGGCGGTGAGGCGAACGTGGCTGTATCTTTGGCCAATTATGGCGAAGAAGCCGATTTCCTGACCGCACTTCCCGACAACGACATCGGTTATGCTTGCGCTCGCGAACTACGCAAATACAGCGTAGGTACAGATCAGATCGTCTATGTTCCGGATTCGCGCCTCGGTATTTACTATCTGGAAACCGGTGCCAATCAGCGTCCCAGTAAGGTTGTCTACGACCGTGATTACTCTGCCATTGCTTTGGCGAAACCCGGCACCTTCAACTTCGCTGAAGCGTTCGCCGGCTACGGCTGGATGCACATCACCGGTATTACTCCGGCCCTGTCTGAATCCTCGGCAGCTCTGTCCATGGAAGCGGTGAAAGCTGCGAAGGAAGCCGGCCTCACCGTCTCCTGCGACTTGAACTTCCGCAAGAACCTCTGGAAATACGGCAAACAAGCTCATGAAGTCATGAGCGAGCTGACGAAATATGTGGATGTCATTGTTGCCAATGAAGAAGACGTCCAGAAGTCCCTCGGCATTACCGCAGACGTCGAGGTCGAGAGTGGCGAGCTTGATATCGCGAAATACGAAGCATTGTCGAATAAAGTGCTCGAAACCTATCCGAACGTCAAGATCATCACGATCACTCTGCGCGAAAGCTTCAGCGCCGACCGCAATGGCTGGTCTGCCTGCATCAACGACCGCAAGATGTTCTATCGTTCCAGACGTTATGAGATGACCGATATCGTTGACCGCGTCGGCGGCGGCGACTCCTTCTCCGGCGGCCTGGTCTATGCCCTGAACAACTACGAAGACCACAAGGAAGCCCTCGAATTCGCTGTCGCAGCCAGCTGCCTCAAGCATTCGATCAGCGGTGACTTCAATCTCTCGAGTCTTGATGAAGTCAAGAAACTCATGAAGGGTGACGGTTCCGGCCGCGTTCAGCGCTAAGTACTCGCTTCCCCTCTGCATAATCCTTGCCTAAAGTAAGCCCGCAATCGCTTTGACGATGCGGGCTCTTTTTTGCTTGTCTACAACGCAAGTCTTGACGTGCTGCTCTAGAATGAAGCGATAATCTCCGGGGTCAGATTCGCGCAGATAGCTTCTGCTAATTTCGCAGCGGCTTCCATGTCGTGGTAGGCAGCGATACCGTAGTGACTGTGAATGTAACGGACCGGCACGCCGATGACAATACAAGGGATGCCCTGTTCGGCAATGTGAATCGAGCCGCCATCGGTGCCGCCGCCGCTGCGGACGGCTTCCTGGCAAGGGATGTCGAGTTCTTTGGCCAAATCGAGGGCAAAGCGCTGAAAACGCGGATTGGCGATCATGGTCGCATCGAAGTGACGTAGCATCGGGCCCTT
>CAZJTS010000103.1:0-555 GCA_964548975.1 uncultured Fastidiosipila sp. | reverse complement strand
GGGCCCTTCCCTACGGCTGCCTGGATCATGTAACTTTCGCTGAACGTGTCGTCCGCAGGAGTGCCTTCGAAACAAATTGCCACATCGGGCTTAACCTGCTTGACGCTTACCTTGACACCGCGGGTACCCACTTCTTCTTGAGAAGAGAACACGCCTGTAACATCTACTGCCAGATCACGACCGGCCAAAGCTTGCAGAGTCAGGACTTCCGCGGCACAGCCGATACGGCAGTCAAAGGCCTTGCCGATAAACCAGTCCGGCTTCTGCTGCATTTCGCTGAAGTCCACATCCGGAACAATAGGCGCTCCGATGCGGATGCCAAATACTTCCTGAGCTTCCTGGGCCGAACTCGCACCTATATCTATGGTCATGTCGCTTAAGCTGGGCACCTTGTTCTTGTCATCCGGGCTGGCAAAGTGCGGCGGACGGCTTGCGATGATTCCTGGAAGGTACTCACCCTTGCTGTTACGAACGCGTACTTTCTGAGCCTGAATACTGCACTCCAGCATGCGGCCGAGCCCGACAAAACGGAGAAGTCCATTGGGCAGAATGGCC
>CAZJTS010000102.1:3119-7116 GCA_964548975.1 uncultured Fastidiosipila sp. | reverse complement strand
GGTGATCTTCGTAAGTGCGACTCCGGGGAAATACGAAGCGGAACATTCTACACACTCCGTACAGCAGGTGATCAGGCCGACGGGCTTGCTGGATCCTCAAATTACAATCCATCCCGTGGATGGCCAGATTGAACATCTGATCGGGGAGATACGCCAGACGATCGAACGGGGTGAAAGAGCCATGGTGCTCACGCTCACGAAACGCATGGCGGAAGACTTCACGGACTTCCTCAGCGGTAATGGACTGACTGTGAAGTATCTGCATTCAGAAATCGTCAATGAGGAACGCCTCGAGATTCTGCGAGATCTTCGCCAGGGGAAATTCGATGTCCTGGTCGGGATCAATCTCTTGCGAGAAGGGCTCGATCTGCCTGAAGTTTCCCTGATTGCCATATTGGATGCGGATAAGGAGGGCTTCCTGCGCTCGACGACCTCCCTGATTCAGATCATCGGACGAGCGGCACGTAACGTGAATGGTCATGTCATTATGTTCGCAGATCAAATTACGGATTCCATGTACCGGGCTGTGGAGGAAACGAACCGCAGACGCGGTATTCAGGAAGCCTACAATGAAGCTCACGACATCACGCCGAAAACGATCTATAAGGAAATCCGTAATACCCTGGATACCTTCGAAGAGATTGTGGACGAGGAAGGTATCGCCAGCGCCAAGCAGCCGGGTGAGAAACTCAGTCTGAAGGATCAGATTGCCAGGATGAAACCGACGGAACTGGTCAAGGTGGTCTCGCGACTGGAACGCGAAATGAAGAAGCTCGCAGCCGACTTGGAATTCGAGCAGGCAGCCGAGCTGCGCGACCTGATAATTTATGCAAAAGGGCGTTTGAGTGAATAGAGTCACTTCAGCTGTCATGCTACAATATTAGCCATAAAGATATCTTTTTGGGAGGAAAATAAATGACTGATTATAGGCAAGAATATGAGCTTTGGCTGAATGATCCCTACTTCAATGATCAAACGCGTCAGCAGCTTGCTGAGATCTCCGAAGATGACAGCGAGATTATGGATCGCTTCTATAAGAATCTCTCGTTCGGTACAGCGGGTCTGCGCGGCATCCTCGGTGCCGGCACGAACCGGATGAACGAGTATACGGTCGCTCAAGCCGCCGAAGGCTTTGCCCGCTACCTCGATACCCTGGGCGATGATGCCAGAGAACGCGGTGTGGCCATCAACTACGATTCCAGACATCGTTCCGAAGAATTCGCCGGAATATCGGCTGCGATTCTTGCCGCCCACGGCATCAAAGTTTACTTGATGGACGAGCTGCGGCCGGTGCCTATGATCTCCTTCATGATCCGCCACTACAACTGTATCGGCGGCATCATGGTCACCGCCAGTCACAATCCGGCGATCTATAACGGCTACAAAGTTTACGGTGAAGACGGTGGCCAGTTGCCTCCGGATGCTGCGGATCTCGTTGCAGCCGAAATGGCTAAGCTCAGTGATTATCGCGAGCTGCGCTGGAAAGACCTGGACGAGGCCTCAACCACCGGGCTTATCGAGAAGGTCGGCCCGGAGATCGATGAACTCTACATGGACTACCTGAAGGACATCAGCATCTCCCGGGACGCAGTCGCTCAGCATAAAGACATGAAAATCGTCTATACCCCGCTTCACGGTGCGGGTAACAAACCTGTCCGCCGTATCCTCAAGGAAATCGGCTTTGAGAATGTTCTCGTCGTCCCGGAACAGGAACAGCCGGACGGTGATTTTCCGACGGTCGAATTCCCGAATCCCGAGGAACGTACCGCGCTCCAGATGGCGATTGATCTCGCTACAAAGGAAGAAGCGGATCTCGTGATCGCTACCGACCCGGATGCGGATCGCACCGGCCTCGCTGTCCGTATGCCGAACGGTGAATTCGAAGTCATGAGCGGTAACCAGATCGGGCTCCTGCTTCTGGAATATATCCTGAGCGAGCGGGCGAAGAA
Organism: uncultured Fastidiosipila sp.; assembly: GCA_964548975.1. Lineage (GTDB taxonomy): Bacteria > Bacillota > Clostridia > Saccharofermentanales > Fastidiosipilaceae > JAAYZH01. The sequence goes on along the minus strand of CAZJTS010000102.1, from coordinate 5,167 downwards.
AAACCAACTGCCTGAACGCTCTTTCGTCGTGACAACGATCGTCTCGTCCCGTCTCGTCCAGACAATCGCCAAGGCCTTTGATGTCGATGTCTTTGTGACTTTGACGGGATTCAAATTCATAGCAGAACAGATCAAGAAGCACGACGAAGACGGCGATATGCACTTCCAGTTCGGCTATGAGGAAAGCTTCGGTTACCTCGCCGGCCTCAAAGTTCGTGATAAGGATGCCGTAGTCGCCAGCATGCTTCTGGCTGAACTGGCCGCCGTAGCCGCCAGCGAGGGTATGACACTCTACGACCGCATGCAGAACATCTATAAGACCTACGGCTATGCGGCGGAGAAGACCATCTCTGTTTATTCAGAAGGCGCTGAAGGCGCGGCCAAAATCCGGGAAACGATGCGCATCTTACGGGAGAATAAGGCACCTGAAGTCGCCGGAATCAAAGTCAGGCATATTCGTGACTATAAAACGCTCGAGCGTCTGGAGACGGCCACAGGAAAACTTGAGCCGATGGATATCGCACAGTCTAATGTGCTTCTGTATGAGCTCAACGATCAGGACTGGATGTGTGTCAGGCCCTCAGGCACGGAGCCGAAGATCAAAATCTATTTCGGCTGCTATGCACCCACGAAAGCCGAGGCCGAAGCCGAGCTCGAAGCCATCCATGATAAGTTCTCCGGCTATGTGACCTCCTTCCTCTAATTCTGAGGCGATTATCGATAGTTTTGGCCCTGTTACCCCGGTGGTTGCAGGGCCTTTTTCGGGTCACTTAGCGGCTCAATTTATGCTAAAGTGGAGCAAGTACATAAAAACAAGGAGTGATCAGTTTGGCCTTTACCCATCTGCATTTACATACGGAATTCAGCCTTCTCGATGGTGCCAACCGTTTGAAGGACCTGCCGGGACGAGTGGCAGAGCTCGGCATGACCAGCTGCGCGATCACGGACCACGGGGTCATGTACGGCGTAGTGGATTTTTACCGGGCTATGAAGAAGGCCGGTGTCAAACCGATCATCGGCTCCGAAATCTATGTCGCACCCGAAGGCCGCCTATTCAAGGAGAAAGGCACAAGCTATGGCCATCTCATTCTCCTGGCAGAAAACAATACCGGTCTCAAGAACCTGAACAAGATCGTTTCACAAGGCTTCATTGACGGTTTCTACTACAAGCCCCGCGTGGACTATGACATTTTAAGAGAGCATAGTTCCGGCTTGATCTGTCTATCATCCTGCCTCTCCGGTGAGGTCCCTAGAGCTCTACTGCTCGGTGACCGTGAGCTCGCACGCGAGAAGGCCCTGCTCTATCAGGCGATTTTTGGCCAAGGGAATTTCTTCCTTGAAGTACAGGCGAACGGCATGCCTGAACAGCAGAAGGTGAATCGCGAACTCCGCCGTCTCGGCGAGGAGCTCGGCATTCCACTGGTAGCCACCAATGATGCCCATTACCTGAAACAGGAGGACTGGGAAGCTCACGAGATTCTCTTGTGCATGCAGACCGGCAAACACATGAGCGATTCCGATCGCATGCGAATGGGGACCGATACCCTCTATGTAAAGTCGGAAGCCGAAATGCGCTCCGACCTCCCTGACTACCAGGATGCGATTGACAATACCGCCCTGATCGCTGCTCGCTGTGAGGCGGAACTCGACTTCGATACCATTCATCTGCCGGCGTTCGTCGCGCCGGATGCCAAAGACAGTCCTTCGTTCTTACGCGAAGAAAGTATCCGGGGACTTGAGAAACGCCTTGAACTGGCCCATCGTGATCCTGATGAAACGTATTATGAGCGCTTGGATCACGAGCTGGAAGTCATTATCAACATGGGTTTCACCGATTACTATCTAATCGTTTGGGATTTTATCCGTTATGCCAAAGAACAGGAGATCATGGTCGGCCCCGGGCGCGGTTCCGGCGCCGGTTCTCTGGTCGCCTATGCACTCGGCATCACCAATATCGACCCGCTGGAATATAATCTACTCTTCGAACGATTCTTGAATGTGGACCGCATCAGCATGCCTGACTTCGATATCGACTTCTGCTATGAACG
>CAZJTS010000102.1:1780-3019 GCA_964548975.1 uncultured Fastidiosipila sp. | reverse complement strand
CATGCTTCTACCCATGCCGCCGGGGTCATCATTTCCAGTCTGGATATTACGGATGTCGCCCCTTTGGCAAGAAATGATGAGTCGCTGGTCGTTCAGTATGCCAAGGAAAATATCTCGGATCTCGGGCTCCTGAAATTCGATTTTCTGGGACTCCGGACCCTGACTGTCCTGCGTGACACACGTGATATGGTCCAGGCCAACTACGGTGAGTCAATCAATTTTGACACGCTTCCGCTGGACGATCCCCACGTCTACGAGATGCTTTCTCAAGGGGATACCGCCGGCGTCTTCCAGCTGGAGAGTTCGGGCATGACGAGTTTCATCAAGGAACTTAAACCGGAAAACTTCGAGGACATTATTGCCGGCATCGCCCTTTATCGACCGGGTCCCATGGAGCAGATTCCGCGTTTCGTCAGATCTCGGCACGATCAGAATTCGGTGCGTTATGCTCACCCGCTCCTTGAGCCGATTCTGAAGGTGACTTACGGATCTATCGTGTATCAGGAGCAGGTCATGCAGATTGTGCGGGATCTGGGCGGATTTTCTATGGGACAGGCGGATATCGTCCGTAAGGCGATGTCGAAGAAGGACCCGGTAATCCTCCAGAATTTCCAGGATCTCTTCCTGTACGGAGGAGAAGATGAAAAGGGCCGTCCTGTGGATGGCTGTATCAAACGCGGGGTGCCCGAAAGTACCGGTAAAGAGATCTTCCGCCAGCTTTTGGCCTTCGCAGGCTATGCCTTCAACAAGTCCCACGCAGCGTCCTATGCCGTCGTGGCTTATGACACTGCCTGGCTCAAGTACTATTATCCGCTGGAATTCTTCGCTGCCATGCTCAATTCCTACCTGGGTGATCTCGGGCAGGCGGCGAATTACGTCCAAGTCTGTAAAGCCATGGGCTTACCGATATTGCCGCCCGATGTGAATCATTCCTACGCCCGCTTCACAACCGAGAACGGTGCGATCCGCTTTGCTTTGGGGGCGGTGAAGAATGTCGGCGCGCAGCAGATTCAACAGCTGGTCGAAGAGCGCGAGAGCAGTGGCAAGTTCACTGATTATGGAGACTTCCTCCAGCGCTCGTTCGATCGCGGGCTCTCACGCAAAGTGATCGAGAGCCTGATCTACGCCTCGGCCTGTGACTGCTTCTCTGAGAAACGCTCCCGCCTGATGAGCGCACTCGATCCTTACTTCGATATGCTCAGCCAGACGCGCAAAAACCATATGCAAGGTCAGGTGTCG
>CAZJTS010000102.1:0-1770 GCA_964548975.1 uncultured Fastidiosipila sp. | reverse complement strand
CAGGTGTCGTTCTTCGATATCGGCGCAGAGGAGGCAATGGAGATTCAGTCGCCACAGTACCTGGCCGTAGATGAGTATGCCCGCCAGGAACTTCTGGCCAAAGAAAAGGAAATGCTGGGGATCTACATCTCAGGGCACCCCCTGGAAGACTACGAACAGCGGATGACCGAGGAAGGCTTCATTACCGCGCTCATGTTGAATCCCCAGGTCAAGGCCGATCAGGACAATGAGGAACTGCTGCTCCAGCAGAACGAACTCCATGACCGCCAGGAAGTGAAGATGGCCGGTATGCTGACGAAACGCCGGAATATTACGACGAAGAAAAATGAACTCATGTCCTTCATGACTCTGGAAGATCTTACAGGCCAGTTCGAATGTGTCGTTTTCCCCCGTACTCTGGAGCAGATTAACGGCTTCATCAGAGAAGGGCGGGTGATTGCGCTGAAGGGCGAAGTGAGCCAGAAGGAAGACTTCCCGAACAGCCTGATCATCAAGGAAGCGGAACTGATGCCAAAGGACAATGAAGCCTGGCCGGAAGGCAGTCTCTTTATTACAGCGCGGCCGATGTTCCGGCCTGAAGCAGTCGCGCCGGCACAGCCGCTTCCGGAAGAGGAGAATATAGCAGTGGCAGATGAAGATATGAGCCCCGGACAAGCTAAACTCGTTGTGAAACTCCCGACTGCTTCAACGGAAGGTCCGAGTCGGAGTCTTTTGGCTTTGTGTCGTTTTTGGCGAGGGAAGACACCCATCGCGGTGTTCTATGAGGCGGATGATACATATCTCGAACTGCCATCCGAGATCACGGTGGAAACATCGCCCCTGTTCTTACACGCTTTGGTCGAGCGATATGGTATAAATAATATTTGGATTGGAACCGGCGAATGAAGTGCCGGAATGAGTGGAGGTCAGAATGAGTGAAAACCCCGTAGATGAACAAATCCGCAATATCGGCGTACTTACAAGTGGCGGCGACGCCCCCGGTATGAACGCAGCCGTACGCGCTGTGGTGAGAGCCGGCTTATATTACGATTACAAAATGTATGGCATCCGTCGGGGCTATCACGGCCTCTGGCGTGGTGACATCGTTGAGCTGGAAGCGAGGGATGTCTCAGGCATTCTCGCTCGTGGGGGTACCTTTCTCAGAACTGCCCGCAGTGAAACCTTCAATACACCCGAAGGTGTGCTGAAGGCAAAAGAAATGGCGTCTGTCTTCAACCTCAATGTCGTTGTTGTCATCGGCGGCGACGGCACTTTCCGTGGGGCGAGAGACCTGCAGGATCAGGGCTTGCCGGTGATCTGTATTCCCGGAACGATCGATAACGACATCGGCTGTTCGGACTATTCCATCGGCTACGATACCGCCATGAATACGGCCATGGAAGCCATCGATAAGCTCAAGGATACGGCCTCATCGCACGAACGTTGTTCCGTCATTGAGGTCATGGGGCGCCACGCCGGCTATATCGCCTTGAATGTGGGAATCTCAACGGGTGCCGAGGTGATTCTCATCCCTGAACATCCGTATGACTTCAATAAAGATGTCGTGAGACGCTTGCTTGATTGTCGGAATGCCGGCAAGAACCACTATGTGGTTGTCGTTGCTGAAGGCGCAGGCGAAGCCCAGGACATCGCTCAGCAGATCCAGGAGAAGACCGGGATTGAATCCCGCTCCACGATCCTGGGGCATATGCAAAGAGGCGGAAGCCCCACTTTGAGGTCGTCCCAGCTAAAGCCGCAGCGCCTAATGGTGAGAGATCGGTTCGTTGGATA
>CAZJTS010000101.1:0-7158 GCA_964548975.1 uncultured Fastidiosipila sp. | reverse complement strand
ATGCTTAAGAAGTCAATTGCCATCCGAAAATACGATGTTGTGAACTTGGATCCTTCAGGGGAAGCCAGCTTGGCCGGTGCCCGTTTCGACCTCATCGCCGTACGCCTTAATCAGCCGGAGAACACACCCTATAAAGTTGGCGACGTCGTTGAAACGCTGGTCACGGATGCTGAAGGGAAGGCGAGCTCAAAACCGCTTTATCCTGGGGAATATGACTTGGTCGAAACTTCTGCCAGTCAGGGATATATGCTAAACGAAGCATCTGTGAAATTTCGTTTGAAGCAGGACGGCAGTGAGTTGAAAGTCTTGCTTGTAAAAGACAATGCCCTGGATCTGATCGCAGACATTAACAGCAAAATCGCTGAAGTGAATCGCCTGTGGGTTACTGAAGACGCAAACCATGAAGCGGTTTCGCCCGTACGTCGAGCTGAATTCTTAGACGGTGAAACTATTGGCTTCGCAGAGCGGGTGCTATATGGACGCATAGAGATCAACAAAGTTTTCGCTGCCCTCGCTGATGAAGTTGGTCTGCCGAAGCAAGCTGAGGCGGATATAGAGTTTGTCATTGAGAACACCGACGGTGAGGAAGTTGACCGTTTGGTCACCAACACACATGGTTGGGCAGCGTCTAAGTGGCTACCCTTTGGCGAGTATCGACTCCGTCAGGTGACTGAGCAAGACTATGCCTATCCTGTGAAGGACATTAGTTTCCGCATTGATCAGGACTGGGGTATGGAGACATTCCAACTCCAGAATGAAGAAGTCACGGCCAGGCTGAAATTGGTGAAACGTGATGCTGAAACGAAACGTGTTATTCCGCAAAGTGGCGTGACTTTCGAACTCTATAATCACGAGGGTGAGAAGGTCGTCCAGCGACTTTTCTATCCGCAACTCGTGGAAATCAGTCAATTCGAAACAGCGGCCGATGGTACAGTTCTCTTCCCGGAACTGCTCGCGTCCGGTGAATACACCCTCAAGGAAATCAAAGGCCCGAAGGGCTATGTCCTGCCGGCTGAGGGGCACTCTCTGACTTTCACGGTAGATCGAGCTACAGTAGATCAGCTGACCGATCAACTGATCGTTCTGGAAGTTGACAATAAACCGGCGTATGGTCAGATCGCCATTGAGAAGACCGGACCGATCCTGATCAGCTGGGTCTCAGAGGACCATACGTTCGAGACATCAGTGGCTGTTGAAAACGAAGCGCGTTGGGTGACAGAGAACAAGACGGTCAAAGTGTTCTCACCTGTATTCACTGACGGATTCCTAGAAGGCGCCGTGTACGAAATCAGGGCTGAGGAAGCCATTACTTTAGCAGATGGTACGCCGCGATTCGCAGCAGGGGAACTGGTAGATACTCTGACGACAGATGCTGACGGCAAAGCTACAAGTATCATCTTGCCTTTAGGGAAATACCGCATCAAAGAAATCACAGCACCTGATGGTTACAAGAGAGACTCAGAAGAACCTATCGTCACCCTGACTCAGGATAATCCAACACAGGAACTCGTCCGCAGAAGTTTGAGCTTTGCCAACGAACGCTTAGATGCAACGGTGCGTTTCACGAAGCAGATGGAATCGTCCAGTTGGTTTGGCACTTATCCGGAAGCGCTCGGGAAAGTTGTCTTTGGCCTCTTTACGACGAGTGACCTCGTCCACGGATCGGTCATCTTGCCCGCAGGGAGTTTAGTAGGGCTCAGTCGACTGGACGGGAATGGTGAGGGACACATCTCCGGACTACTGGCTGGCGGAGCTTATGCATTGCGTGAAATAGCGACGGCACTCGAATATGAAGAACTGAAACAAGCCTTGGAAATTTCATTCAATCCGTACCAGGATGCAGAAATTCACACCTTGATAAATATTGAGGAAGTGCTTCTGAACAAACTGAAGAAACATAGGGTGACTCTAACTAAAGTAGATAGCGAATCTACGAGTACTGCACTCGCTGGGGCCAAATTCAAGCTCTATGCTATCCATCAAGCAGGTGACAAACTCGTAGGTGAATACGAAACTGACAGTACAGGGAAATTAATTATCGAAGGTCTGGATGCAGGTCAGTATTACCTCATCGAGAGCTTGGCGCCTGAAGGCTATTACTTGAACGAGCAACGAATTCCACTGGTGTTGGATGGTACTCAAACATCTGTAAGATCCACCCTGATCAATCAGAAAACTAGGATCCTCATCGAGAAACTTGCTGCCGAAACCGGAGAAGGACTCGCAGGAGCAAAGCTTCAAGTTATGGACGTAAATGGAGCAGTTATCGAAGAATGGATCAGCGATGGTACGCCACATGTGCTGGAAGGTCTTTTGATCGCCGGAGCTACCTATACACTTAAAGAGGTCGGTATACCCTCAGGTTATACACCTACCGAAGACCTCACCTTTACAGTGCCGCTCCATGTCACCGCAGCGAAGACGATCACGCTCTTGAATCAGCAGACCGAAGTTGAACTCTCCAAGCAGGATGCGGGTGGCGAGGAATTGCCGGGTGCAGCGATGCGATTGACAGATGCTGTCGGAAAGCTCATTGAAGAATGGACTTCTGATTCAACACCGCATGTAATTAAGGGACTGACGGGTGGCGAGACTTACACCCTCCATGAAGATGCTGCTCCGGCAGGATACAATCTGGCTCAGAGCATTGACTTCACAGTTGCTGAAGATGGTTCAGTTACGAAAGTCGTCATGATTAACGAGCTGACCGAGGTGGAGATCTCGAAGCAAGATGTGAGCGGTGATGAACTGCCCGGAGCTCAACTAACCCTGAAAGACTATCAGGGGAATGTGATTGAGAAATGGATCTCCGGCGATGAGCCTCACATCATCAGAGGCCTTACGACCGGCGAAACCTACACCCTCCACGAAGACGCCGCACCTGCCGGTTACAATCTGGCCCAGAGCATTAACTTCACAGTCGCTGAAGACGGATCAGTAACGAAAGTCGTCATGATAAATGAGCTTACTGAGGTGGAAATCTCTAAACAGGATGTGGGTGGTGAAGAACTACCCGGAGCACAATTGACCCTGAAAGATGATCAGGGGAATGTGATCGAAAGTTGGATCTCCAGCGATGAACCTCATATCGTCAGAGGCCTGACGACCGGTGAAACCTACACCCTCCATGAAGATGCCGCACCAGCCGGCTACAATCTGGCTCAGAGTATTGACTTCACAGTCGCTGAAGACGGTTCAGTTACGAAAGTGATCATGATTAATGAGCTGACTGAGGTAGAAATTTCAAAGCAAGATGTGGCAGGGAAAGAACTGCCCGGAGCAAAGCTGACCCTGAAAGACGATCAGGGGAACGTAATCGAAAGCTGGATCTCCGGAGATAAGCCTCATATCATCAGAGGCCTTACGACCGGCGAAACCTACACCCTCCATGAAGACGCCGCTCCTGCAGGCTACAATCTGGCCCAGAGCATTGACTTCACAATCGCTGAAGACAGTTCAGTTACGAAAGTCGTCATGATTAATGAGCTCACAGAGGTGGAAATCTCCAAGCAAGATGTGGCAGGGAAAGAACTTCCCGGAGCAAAGCTGACCCTGAAAGACGTGCAAGGAAATGTGATCGAAAGCTGGACATCAGGCACAGAACCACACATTATCCGAGGCCTGACTGCCGGAGGAACCTACACTCTCCATGAGGATGCGGCGCCGGCGGGCTACAAACTGGCTCAGAGCATTACGTTCAAAGTAGCGGATGATGGTTCAGTCACTCGGGTCAAGATGGTCAATCACCTGATACCGGCTGTCCCAACGACCGGAGAGACCTCTGTACCAACCATAATTCTGGCTGTCGGTCTGTTAAGTTTAGCCGGGACACTCTTCAAGATTAGAACTAAACGCAGAAGAGAAGACACTGAGTAAATCCAAAATAAACGGCAGGCAGTAGAGTGATATCCGCTGCCTGCCGTATCTACCTGCTGTGCTAAAATCAGAACTACCAATTAGTTGAGGAGAAACACTGATGAGCACCAAACTACCCTTACGTAACGAAGTCCCCGAAGAACTTAAATGGGACCTGACCGACTTGTTTCCTACCGCTGATGCCTACGCTGAAGCGCTTGCTTCCTTACCTTCACGCGCCCGCGCGTTCAAGAACGATTTCGAAGGGAAGATCGCCACAGCGACGGATGCCAAACTGATCCTGGATGCTATTCACAGCTATGAGGACTTAGTCAAAGTGGCTTATCGTGTTTCAGTTTATGCCTCCACTTCATATTCAACGGACATGACGAATCCGGAACTTCAAAAACGTGTTCAGGAGATGAACCAGCAAATGGCCGGAGGCATGGCGGCGATCAGCTTTTTTGAAGTTGAGTTGGCCCAGGCTTCGACTGAAGTTTTGGAAGAAGTCTCGACTTTAGCCCCGGAATACGAAGTGTATCTGGCGGATATCGTAGCCTATAAAGCGCACCAGTTGAGCCCTGAAACCGAGAGCGTCTTAGCAAGCCTATCGAATGCTCTGGATCTGCCTTACGACATCTATGAGGCGATGAAGGGCGCAGATATGAAGTTCCCGGATTTCGAGGTTGACGGCAAGACCTACCCGCTGAGCTATGTGTCCTATGAGAACAACTATGCTTCGGATCCGGATACCGGAGTCAGAAGACGAAGTTTTGAGGTGTTTTCTGAGACCCTTGGCCACTATAGAAATTCGGTAGCCACAGCCTATAACGCCCAAGTACAAAAAGAAAAAACGATCGCTACTTTGCGCGGGTTTGATTCTGTCTTTGATTACCTGCTCTTCAGTCAGAAAGTCACGAGAGAGATGTATGACCGGCAAATTGACGTGATCATGAAAGAGCTGGCTCCCCATATGCGCCGTTATGCGAAGCTCCTGCAAGAAGAGTATGGGCTCGAAGAGATGCATTACAGTGACCTGAAAATTGTGCCGGATCCCGAGTTTTCGCCAAAAGTGAGCGTCGAAGAATCGAAGACGTATATCAGCGATTCGATGGCCATTATGGGAGATGAGTACCAGGCTTTGGCCATGTCATCCTATGATGAGGGCTGGGTGGATTTCGCTCAGAATGTCGGGAAATCGACCGGCGGTTACTGTGCCACGATTCCGGAGGCTCATCCGATGATCCTGCTGAACTGGAGCGGTGATCTCTCCGAGGTCTTCACCCTGACTCATGAACTGGGGCATGGTATTCAAGGGCTGCTGAGCTATAAGCATAACAGTGTAGTTCAGGCGACCTTGACCCGTTACGATGTGGAGGCACCTTCGACTTTCCATGAGATGCTATTGACCGAGAGCCTCTTAGCTGAAGACAAAGGGCCGAGATTCAAACGTTGGGTGCTATCTTCGATGATCAGCAATACGTATTATCACAACTTTGTGACGCACTTATTGGAAGCAGCTTACCAGCGGGAGGTCTACCGCCTGGTGGATGAAGGTGGCAGTGTACAGGCGGATACATTGGATGCGATTTATCGGAAAGTTCTGGAAGATTTCTGGGGCGATGCGGTCATTCTGGACGAGGGTGCCGAGCGCACCTGGATGCGCCAGCCGCATTACTACATGGGGCTTTATTCCTATGTGTACAGCGCGAGCCTGACAATTTCGACGGCGATGGCAATGCGCCTGAAGAATGAAGGCCACGATGTTGCAGCGGAGTGGTTGGAGTATTTGAAGGTCGGAGGGCCAATGGCGCCCTACGAACATGCATTAATGTTGGGGATCGATCTGTCGACCGATAAGCCCCTCAAAGACAGCATCGCATACATCGGTCAGATGATTGATGAAATCGAGGCGTTGACAGAGCACGTGAAATAAACGGGCTGCAACAGTTTCGAAACCCTATAAGAGGTGCCTATGATCCGGATAAGCAAGGAAGAGGCGAGAGCGTACCTGGTGCGTTATCACATGCTGGAAAGAAGACAGCCCAAATCCGCTTTGCCCCGGATTTTTTCGCGCCTGCGCACCATTCAGTACGATCCGCTTCAGGTGGTGGGGCGTAATGCGGACCTGGTGCTTAAGGCGAGGCTCAAGAATTTCCATCCGTCAGATCTTGCACGGGCGCTCTATGAAGAGCGCTGGCTGATCGATGGCTGGGACAAGATGATGAATATTTATCCGGTCGCCGATAGGGAGCAGATGACGCCACTTTCGGAATTGCTGGCGGAGGAGATTGCGGCCAAAGGCCGGGAACTGAATTCAGTCGATTTTGCTGCGGTCGTTGACTTGGTCCGAGAACGCCTGGCCGACGGTGCTTTGATCCGCAATTCAGAGCTGACCAAAGAGCTCGGTATGGGCAAGCAAGGATCTTATTCGCCGGTGCAGATTCTGGATTATCTGTTTTACCGAGGTGAGGCGGCGATTGCGCATAAGGAGAATACCCAGAAGATCTTTCAGTATGCGAAGCGGCCGAAGATTCATCAGGCGGATGAGGCATTTCTCGACTGGTATGCTTTGCGCCGCGTGGAGTCAACGGGCTTGATCAGGTCAGGGCCTTCGGATGCCTGGCTGGGGTATTACCTCTGGTATAAAGAGCACAGAGAGCCGGCGATCCGCAGACTCTTGGACAAAGGACTCATCAGAGAAGTTGAAATTACCGGAGTGAAAGGCACCTATCTGATGCCGGAAGCTGCCGATCAGTTAAATGATCTGAACCTGCCCCGCCCGGAATGCCGCCTCCTGGCGCCGCTCGACAACATGCTCTGGGATCGTAAGCTTTTAAGAGAGGTTTTTGATTTCGATTACAAGTGGGAAGTCTATGTCCCGGAGGCAAAACGTCAATGGGGCTACTATGTCCTGCCCATTCTCTATGGCGATCGGCTGATCGGAAGACTGGAGCCTGAGCGTTCGACCGGCGGCCCGATAGAAGTGAAGTCCCTATGGTGGGAGCCCGGGGTGCGGCCGCCCTTGAAAGCACTGGAGAAAGAACTGGCTACCTTTACGGATTATCTGAAGCCACCTGAGCGGGAGAAGATAAAGCTGTCGAAATAACGGGGAGATCTGAAGCTGAGATTTAGTTAATCAGTGGAAAATTGGCAGTAAGTCAACGAGCTATTGAAATTCTCGGGTGATGGGTGGATAATAGACCCAATAATTACATAGTTGTCTTCAGGGCGGGGTGCGATTCCCCACCGGCGGTATCTTCTCCAGAAGTAAGCCCGCGAGCGAAAGCTGATCCGGTGAGA
>CAZJTS010000100.1:3245-7270 GCA_964548975.1 uncultured Fastidiosipila sp. | reverse complement strand
CGGCGCGTTTTCTTTATCCGCCGGATACTGAATCGGCGTGAAATCGTAGATCTCTCTGTCCTTCGGAATCACCACGATACCGCCCGGGTGCTGGCCGGTACTGCGTTTGACCCCGTTCAAGCCCTGGGCCAGGCGATCAATCTCGGCTTTGGTCAGGAAGATACCGGTCTCTTCCATATACTTCAGAATCAGTCCGGCGGCGTTCTTCTCCGCATAGCCGGTGATCGTCCCGGCGCGATAGGTGTGGGAAGCGCCGAACATCTCTTCAATATACTGATGCGCGGTCGACTGATATTCGCCCGAGAAATTCAGGTCAATATCCGGCTGCTTGTCGCCATGGAATCCCAGGAACGTTTCGAAGGGAATATCCTGACCGTCACGTTTGTATTCTGCGCCGCAACTACAGTGCCGGGCGGGTAAATCAAAGCCGGAGCCGAAAGCGCCATCCGGAGCAAATTCCGTCTGATGGCAAAGCGGACAAACATAATGGGGTGGCAGTGGATTGACTTCCGAGATCCCGCAAAGGAACGCCACTACGGAGGATCCGACTGAACCTCGGGACCCTACGATGTAGCCATCCTCGTTCGTCTTCTTGACTAACTTATGCGAAATATAGTACATGATGCCGAAGCCGTTATCGATGATCGAGGTCAGTTCTTTCGCCACGCGCTCCTTAATCGGCTCCGGGATCGTACCATCAATCCCGTAAAGTGCTTCACAGGAGTCCCAAGTGATCTTCACCACTTCATCCGCAGCGGAAGCGATGACCGGCGGGAATGTTCCTTTCGGGAAGGGTCTCAGATCCGGGTCGATCAGGGCGGCGATTTTCTCGGTATTCGTCACGACAATTTGCCGGGCGACCGCCGGGTCCAGATAACGGAACTCCTCCAGCATTTCATCGGTGGTTCTGAAGTACAACTCCGTTGGGTTCTCCTGAGCCTCGAAGCCGGAGGCGACCTGCAGGATCTGGCGATAGATCACATCTTCTTTATTCAGGACATGCGCGTCGCAGGTTGCTACGACCATGCGGCCTGCCGCTTCGCCGAGATCCAGCACCAGGCGGTTCAGGTTCTCCAAGTCTTCCTGGCTGTCGATGAAATTGCCTTCTTTCTCGAGCATGAAGCTGTTATTGCCGGTCGGCTGAATTTCCAGATAGTTGTAGAAACGGGCTGTCCGTAGGAGCTCCTTATCTTCGCTGAGCTTGGCTTTGGCCAAAGCATAGTTCCCGCTACAGGTCTTATAGAGCGAGGTAATCCGGCGGAAGACCTCCCCAGCTTCGCAGGCGGAGCCCAAGATCAAGCCATCCTGCAAATACTTCAGGAGGCTTCTCGGAATACGGGGTCTGCCCTTGAAATAGCGAATATGTGACTCAGAAATGAGGCGGTAGAGATGATATAAACCCAGGAGGTCTTTGACGAGGACCACCGCATGGTAAGGCTTGTTCTTGAACTCCTTGACCTGCTGGAGTGAATGTTGGCCGGCCTCGCGGTTCAGTTGGCGAAGGGGTTTATACTCGGCTTTGGCCCAGAGTTTATCGAAGATAAAACCTGCAGCTAAAGCATCATCTACGGCGCGGTGAGCCTTCGTTAGCGGGACATTCAAGACGCGGCTGATCTCACTCAGATTATACTTCGGCAGATCCGGCAGGGTCAGACGAGCGAGTTTCAGTGTGTCGATGACGACGGGATTGAATTTCAGTTTGGGATCTTCATAGTTCTCGGTCCGATACGCTTCGTAGCGCAGGAAACCGAGATCAAAGAAGGCGTTGTGGGCACAGATCGGATCGTCTCCTAAGAAGTCATGGAGCTCAGTGATCGCTGTGAGCGGCGCCTTGCCGGCCTGGAGCATTTCATTGGTGATCCCCGTAATCTCCGTAATTTTAGTACTGAGCGTGATGCCGGGGTTAACGAGTGTACTGTAACGCTCATCCGGGAAGTAATGCCCGCCGGGCTCTCTACGGAAACGCACCGCCCCTATTTCGATAATCCTATCCTGGGAGGCATCGAGTCCGGTGGTCTCCACATCGAGAGCGACGAAAGTATCGCCGATCGGGAGATCCCCGAAACCGTAAGCGACTTCATCGCCATCATCCATGAGGTATATCTCGCAGCCGTAAATGAGTTTCATCTGACTGCCTTTGGCCCTGAGTTTATCCAAAGTCTCACAGGCTTCCGGGAAAGACTGGACCACCCCGTGATCCGTGATGGCGACCGCAGGCATGCCGAAGCGATCGGCCAACTTGACCAACGCCGCAGGTCGGATAAAGCCGTCTTTGGCACTCATGTTGGTGTGGAGGTGGAGCTCCACCCGCTTCTCGATTGCAAAGTCCTGTCTGGCTTCCGGCGCCTCGGCTGAACAGAGCCCGATCACCCGGCCTTGCAGGTCCTTACTGAACCTGGCGTCATAGCTGATATCCAGGTCAGCTTTGACATAGGTGCCGTCGGGAATCTTCGCTCTGAGCTCCGCTTCTTCAGCAGGATCGGCCAGAAAGAGAATACAGGAGATCGCGCCGTTGACGCCGTGGATCGCAAATTTCACCAGTGAGCGTGTGTTATTGCTGATAAGTCGGGATTCATAGAGCGCGATAGCGCCGTACACCGAAACCCGACCGGATTCGGTGTCCAAAAGCTTGATATCACTCAGCTCCAGACGTTGATCCACCCGACCCCAGAGAAGATTATCCGGTTGTTTACTGCGGAAAGTCTTCTTGCTACCCGACTTTTGAGGCTTTTGGCGTACGGGCGGCTGAGGGCGACCGACGACCTCGGGCTCACCTTGTTCATTCGTCATACGCACGGGCTCAACTGCCGGTGTCGGATCTGACTCCACAAACTGAGCCATATCCAGAAACTGTGTTTCTCTGACATCAAAAAAGCCGGAAAAGGGATTAGCGGACTCGGTGCCGTTCGAAATTATGATCAGACAATCCAGACCCAGACGCTCTTCGAAGAAGGCCCTCAGTAATTTGATATTCTCTCTGCTGAAAATTCTTTTCAGGCCGTTAGTGACTTGGATCGTCAGCTGATCCTGATCAGACGAGCAAACGAGTTCTGGCAGCAAAGCCTGGAAGACCGCAAAATCCTGATCAACCAAAGCCTCGGCAGCCCAAGGCAGGAGTCCACAGAGCAAATTACGTTCCTGAAGTGCTGCCTGGGTGAATCGGATATAAAGCTTAACTTCACGCAAGGCTAAAGCCTCCGTGAGATAGTGCTCCACGAGTAAGAGAAGTCCGCCGTCCACCGGGCTAGCCGCTGAGACCATCAACTTGAGCGAGGATCGCTCATTCGTCGTGATCTTTTCGATCCGATGTTGCCATTGGTCCAGCTCAGTTTTTCTGCCTGCCAAGCCGGACTGACTGAATGTGCCCGGCAGCAGTACCTCTAGGAAACCCTGAATCGTTTGGGTGATCTCAAATGCCTGTTCCGCCATTACCGCCCAAAAATTCTTCCCAGATCAAACGTTAAGGCCAGCACTGCGAGTCCTAGGACGAGCATGACGCCCAGTAGGGAAATAATGTTTTGTGTTTTTTCGCTCAAGCGTTTGCCGCGAACCGCTTCTAGCCCGAGCAAGAGAAGCTGACCACCGTCCAGAGGGACAATGGGCAGGAGATTACCGATGCCCAATGCTAAGGAAATGAGCGCAAAGAGGGTCGCGAGCTGCGCGAAAATGATCGAGAAATTATAACCTGAACTCACCACGCCGCTGAACATGTTGACAATACCCACCGGACCGGTAAGTGTGTCTTGCGCGGCTATCCGACCACCGAACACCTGACCGAGAATCGCAGCGGTGCCTCTGGTGTAAGACCACATATAGGATAGCGTATAAGGAACCGCTTCAATCGCGGAATCGTTGGTCGCAAGTTCCAGCCCCAGTGGCACAGCGGTCTCTACCGGCGCCGGCGTGACCTCCAGATCCACCTCGCTGCTGCCACGGAACACCTTCACCTGAATCGGCGAGCCGTCTGCGTGTTGTTGGAAGGTCGAGACGAGTGTCTCACTGGTCACGGCCTCACCTTCGAGCTC
>CAZJTS010000100.1:0-3235 GCA_964548975.1 uncultured Fastidiosipila sp. | reverse complement strand
GATCTCCAGGACGCGATCTCCCAGAACAAAGGCGGTCGCTCCCGGATTGGTGGCTGTATCGATATCTTCGATTACCGGCCCCTGCTCGGAAGCTGAGAAACGCACACCCAGCAGATACTGTGTCTGCGTATCCGGGACGATCTCATAAGTCTTGCTGTTCCCCTGAGCATCTTCCACCGTCAGCGGATAGGCCGCAGTCTGATCCACAAGTTGCATGCCGATGGAATAGTCAAGATCGGTACGGATCTTATAATCGTCGATCTGAACCAGCCGTTCGCCGGTTTGAATCCCGACCTGTGAAGCTTGACTGTCCGCCCGAATATTGGCAATTTCTGTCGTCTGAAAGCCGATGGAGGCGTTCAAGACTGCAAAGACAACGAAAGCCGTCAGGAGGTTCATGAAGGGTCCGGCCAGCAGAGTAATCGCTCTGGCCCATTTCGGACGTTCATAGAAATCCCCGGGCCCCGGCACATAGTTCTCATCCGGTTCACCGGTCTCACCCGCAAACTCCACGGAGGCGCCGATAGGAATCAGCTTCAGGGAATACTTGATCCCCTTCCTCTCCCAGCTCAGCAGTCTCGGTCCCATAAAAATACTGAACTCCACAATCTTGAAACCCAGCACACGTCCGGCTACATAATGGCCCAGCTCATGCAAAGCCAACATGATTCCCAGTATCAATAAACCTACAAGTACACCAATTAAACGGCCCATTTATCACACAATCTCTCGGCCTCAAGCCGAGCCTTCCTATCTATTTCCAGTATCTCAGTCAGGTCCGGCTCCCCGGAATCTAACCCGTTGGAGAAGCTCTCCATGATCGTTTCAACCGCTTCCGTGATCTCCAGGAAGCGTAATTTACCGGCCAAAAAGCGGGTCACAGCGACTTCATTCACCGCATTCAGGACAATCGGCAGACGTCTACCCTCTCGCTGAGCGGCTCGCGCCAGACCTAAGGCCTTAAACACCGCTTCATCCGGCCGGCCAAAATGCAAGGTACTGGTCGTCTCATCGAAAGGATCGAAGGGACGCTCCAGCGATGCTAAGCGTTCAGGATAGCTCAAAGCCAGCTGTATAGGCAAGCGCATATCGGGAAATCCGAGTTGAGCAATGACCGACTGATCCTTCCAGCTGACCATCGAATGAATGATGCTCTCCGGATGGATCACTACCTCTACCTGAGATTCATTGACATTGAACAGATGGCACGCTTCAATCAGCTCGAGGCCTTTGTTCATCAGCGTCGCAGAATCAATACTGATTTTACCACCCATCCGCCAGACCGGATGTGCTAATGCTTCATCAACGGTAATCGTCTCAAGCTCAGCACGTGTTCTGCCGTGGAAGGGGCCGCCTGAACAGGTCAGGAAGATGCGTTCCAGTTCCCCAGGCCTGCCGGTCGCCAGACACTGCCAGATCGCCGAATGTTCACTGTCCACAGGTAAGAGCTTGACACCTGCCTTCGCTACCTCGTTCATCACGAGATTGCCTGCCACCACCAGGGTTTCTTTATTGGCCAAAGCCACGTCCTTACCTGCCTGTATCGCCCTGAGGACCGGCTCCAGTCCGGCCATGCCCACCATCGCGGCCACCACCAGATCAGCATCAGGATAGGCGGCTGCCTCAATCACGGCAGCTCTCCCCCAGCGCACTGCACAGCTTAGGCCCGATGCTTCACAACGTTTCAAGAGTTCAGGCCCCCTGCTCTCATCAGCCAGGACAATCAGTTCAGGCTGATGTAAAGTTGCTTGTTCCAGCAGCAGCTCAAGTGATTGGCCTGCGACCAGGACCGGTACTGAATAATTCAACAATTTACAGACTTCTAAAGTCTGTCGGCCGATGGACCCGGTTGATCCGAGAAGACAAATTCGTTTCTTCATCCTGTCCCCTAAGCACCCAATTCGAGCAGGTAGAAGACAATAGACAAGACCAAAGTAACCGGCAAAGAATACAAGACACTATCGAAGCGATCGAGCATGCCGCCATGGCCGGGTAAGAGATTACTGAAGTCCTTGATCTGACACCAACGTTTCAGGGCGGAAGCAATCCAATCACCGAACTGGGCCGCTAAGCCTACGATCAGGCCCGCGATACAACCGAAGATTACCGCTTCACCGATGGAGCGCATGGGTTCAGGACCACGGAAAAGAATCATAAAGAATAAAGCGCCGAAGAGCACACCGCCGAACAGGCCGCCGAAGAAACCGACCCAGGTTTTGTGGGGGCTGATTCTCGGCAGCATTTTTTTCCTCCCGAGTAGCGAGCCCGCATAATAGGCGGAGACATCAACGATCATGGGTGTGATCAAGGCAAATACTAACCAGTAAAAGCCATTCGGCACAGCATACTGGAATAAAACAACGACAGAAAATGGCACAGCCAGATAGAAAACCGCCGAGCTCTCCGCAACCGCATGAGGCATGTGTTCCACACCTTTGGCCAGGATTTTGGCCAAAACATTCAATAGCGCATAAAGCACATAGACACAGAAAAAGACCAGGACACCGTAGGCCAAAAGCCAGATGTAATCCGAAGACCAAGATTCGTTGAGCGGTAAATCATCGGCAGATAGGATATGCCACTGCCTCAGGTCACGGTAGATGAACCAGATGAGGCCGGGTGTCAGCATGGTCAGCGAGCCGATCAGAATTGAGGTGATGGACAAGGGACGAAACTTGTTTTGCAAGGCGTGATAAATCTCCAGGCCACAGAGAATGATGACGAGTGTAAAGTACGTGACGATCAGCCACGGCAACCAGATCGACCCGATCAGAAAAGCTGCGAGAATCAGGAAGAAAAGTATACCCGTCCGAACTCTTGTATTAGCCATAAGTTTAGATGCCTCCGTATCTCCGGTTTCTGGTGTTATAGTCTTTGATCGCCTTAACGAGTTCGTCTTCGGAAAAGTCCGGCCAAAGCATATCAGAGACCCAGAATTCGCTGTAAGCGGACTCCCACAAGAGGAAGTTCGAAATACGTTTCTCGCCACTGGAACGGATTACCAGATCGGGGTCAGGGACGTCTGCCAGATAGAGGAACTGACGGAAACCCGCCTCATCCAGGGGCTCGGCAGCCGTCAGATCTGCGGTTTCCAGATATTTTCTGATGCCATCGAGAATTTCCTGGCGGCCGCCATAATTGAAGGCAATGATCAGCTGAATCCCTTGTCTGTCAACGGATTCCGCTTTCGCCTGGTCAATCGTCTCCAGAACTCTCGCCGGGATCTTGTCACGCG
>CAZJTS010000099.1:0-7301 GCA_964548975.1 uncultured Fastidiosipila sp. | reverse complement strand
CGAACAACGTCGTGACGAGGTGCAGGCGCGCGTCGATGACGGCACGCTGCCTTACTTCCCGGAAACCGACGCAGCCGGCAACCTGCCGGTCTACACCTTCACCGAGTTCGCCACGCTGATGAAAGCGCTGACCTTCGACGACCCGACACTCCCTGAAACCGCCGGTGCTACACAGGTCTACGGCACCCATCTCTGGGAAGACTTCACTCTGCAACCCTTCATCTGGGGCGCAGGCGGTGACTACCTGAATGACGACCATACTCAGGTTCAGTTCAATTCTCGTGGATTCATCGAAGGCTACGAAGGCTTCATGAAGATCGTCGAAATGGGCGGTTCCGGTCTCTCGACTGATGAAACCACCGGTTATCTGAAATTCCTCTCCGGCCGCGTTGCTTACTTCCCCTGTGGTACATGGGACGTCGGTGCTTTCCAGGCCATCGAGGATGACGAAGCTGTCAACCCTGATAAGAACTGGTTCGATTTCGACCTCGCCGCTTGGCCGATCAGTGACGAATATGCTGACCTGTCGATCGAAGAGCGTCAGGACAAATGGGCCGGCCGTGTAGACTCTATCGGCTACGCTGTGTCCAAGAACTCCGCTAACCAGGAACTGGCAGCTGAGCTGGCTTACCTGCTCTCAGCTGACGAAGAAGTACAGCGTTTCATCGCCGAGCGTGGCGGCCAGGTGCCGAACCTCGTCGACATGGCTGAAGGCGAATACCTCACCGATGACAAGTACTTCCCCGAGAGCCGCGAAATCTTCGTGAACATGCTCTCCGGCCAGAACGGCCACCGTGTCCCGACCTCCTATACCTTCAACGGTCTGTGGCATGGTGAAGGCTTCATCTCCGGTGTGGACAGTGTCTGGAGCTTCTATGAAGGCTCGGACAAAGGCGTAGAACCCATGAATGTGTCCGACTATGTCAACAGCATTCAGGACAATGCCCAGAGTCTCCTGGATCAGGCGATTACAGATGCTGAAGCCCTGAATCCGAACAGCTAATACAGCACACAACCCAAGCGGCTTCAGCACTTTTACCTTTGCTGAAGCCGCTTTACTTTCAAGGAAAATATGACTATGAAGCAACGAACCATCAAGCACGGAGAAATCCAGAAACAGGATAACCGCTGGGGCTATAGCTTTATTATTATTCCCTTTATCGGCATGATCATTTTCGTGATCATTCCCTTTATTATGGCGGTCTATACCTCATTTACATCCTGGCCGTTAGGGCAGTCGATTTTTTCGGCCAAATGGATCGGCCTTAAGAACTATCGCGAACTGCTGAACGCCCCACTCTTCTGGAAGAGCCTGCAGAATACCTTCTTTTATATGTTAGGTATTCCGATCGGCCTGGCCATTTCGCTCTTCCTCGCCCAGTTGATGAACCGCGGCACACGCTATGAGAATACGTTCCGCGTTATCTACTATGTTCCCGTAGTCACCTCGATCGTGGCGATCAGCTTCGTTTTTCAGCGCCTCTTCATGACAGACGGCGGCGCGATCAACAGCTTCCTCGCACGTCTCGGCTGGGAGAACCCGCCCAACTGGCTGGGTCACCCGACCTACACGAAGTGGGTGATTATCATCATGAATGTCTGGAAAGGCCTCGGCGGCTCCATCATTCTCTATATCGCCGGTATGCAGGGCATATCGAACGCCTATTATGAAGCGGCCAAAATCGACGGCGCTTCCAGCTTCAAACAGTTCACCCGGATCACCTTCCCGCTCCTCAGACCGGTGACCTTCTACCTGATCGTCACCTCGGTAATCGGCGGCGCGCAGATGTACGTCGAACCGCGCCTGATCTTCACCGCGAACGGCCCGGCGAACTCCACCTTTACCACCGTCATCCATCTTTATGACTATACCTTTGCCAACTCCAGAGCCGGTTACGGGTCTGCTGTCGCGATCGTCCTCGGCGTCATTGTCTTTATTCTGACGGCGATCCAGCTCTATCTCAACCGGAGGTCCACCCGATGAAAAGAAATAAACGCATTCTTGACATTCTGGTCTTTGTCTTTTTGGCCGCACTGTCGTTCATCATGCTCTATCCCTTCATCTGGATGGTGTTCACCTCTCTCAAACCGAAAATGCACGTGTATATCGGCGGCCTCGTCCCGCAGGTCTGGGACTTCTCCAGTTACACACAGATCTGGGACGAAATCCCCCTGGTCCGCGGCTTCCTCAATACACTGCTCTATTCACTCCCGCCCATCATCGTCGGCGCCTTAGTCTCCGGAGCGGCCGCCTTTGCCTTCGCGAAGATCCCCTTCAAAGGCAGAAACGTCCTTTTCCTGCTTCTACTCGTCTCCCTGATGATCCCCTATCCGACCATCATGGTGCCGCAGTTCGTGCTCTTCAGTGAGATGAAACTGCTGACCACCCCCTGGCCTCTGATCCTGCCGAAACTCTTCGGCAACGTTGCGATGATTTTCTTCCTGAGGCAGTACATCTATAACGTGCCCGACTCGGTGATAGATGCGGCCAAAATCGACGGCAGCAATTACCTCGGCATGTATACGAAAGTCGTCCTGCCCATGATTTCACCCGCCCTGGCCGCGCACGCTGTGCTCTGGTTCATCGGCTCCTGGAACGACTACCTCGCACCGACCATCCTGATCCGCAACCCGATCTGGCAGCCGGTGACGGTGATGGTGGCCAAGTTCAACGAACAGTACGCCATCAACGCCCACGTCCCCCGCATGATGGCAGGCTCAGTGCTCCTACTCCTGCCCGTCCTGCTCATTTACGGTATCTTCCAGCGCTACATTATCGGGTCCTTCATGTTCTCCGGTATGAAAGAGTAAACAATTGACTGACACAGGCATCAAATTCCATGACCCCTTAATCGTGCGGGAAGGCGAGTTCTATTATTGCCTCTCCACCGACACGAATCTCTTTGGTGTGCAGATCTCTCGCAGCAGAGATCTGCTCCACTGGGAGCTTTATAAAACGGCTTTTGAATCGATGCCTCTGCCCATCTCGCGTCACACCGGAGCCAAGGGCTTCTGGGCCCCTGAGCTCATCCGGGTCGGAGACGAGTACCGCCTCTACTGTTGCGCCTCGGCCTTCGGTACGACGCAGAGTACCATTGCTTTGGCCAAAGCCCGGAGCATCGAAGACGAATTCGAATATGTCGGGGACGTCCTCCGCACCTATCACAACGGGCGGACAGACAGCCCCAACGCCATTGATCCGAATGTCGTTCAGGACCGCGACGGCCGCTACTACATGGCCTACGGGTCTTTCTTCGGCGGGATCTATATCGCGCCGCTGGATGAGGAGGGTTTCCTCGCCGAAGCCGGCTACGGCACTTTGATCGCCGGCGGTGCGCATACCGCGGTCGAAGGGCCTTACATCTATTACGACGAGGCATCAGATCTCTATAACCTCTTCGTCTCCTACGGCAGCCTCACCTATGACTACAACATCCGCGTCGGCAGGGCTCAGGACATCACCGGCCCTTATCTGGACAGTCAGGGCTATCCCTTGACCGATCTGGACCCCGTCCACAGTGTCGGGGACAAGCTGGCGGGTGGGTATGATTTCGACCTGCCCGGTGAAGAGGGCTTCATGGCGCCGGGGCATAACAGCGTTGTCCTCTTGGACGACGGCCCTTACGTGGTCCATCACGTGAGGAGAGCCTATCAGGCGAACCCTTCCTATCTTCACTTGCGGAAGATCTATTACTTGACTAACGGCCAGATCCTACTCTCGCCGGTTGTGCGGGATGCTACGCCTGAGACCCTGAGCCGTTCATTACCCGAGCACTTCAGCTGTATCCGCCTGGACCGCTGGAATAATGGCGTGACTTATGGACGTAAGCTTCGAAGCGATGCTCTGGACTGTCGCTTCGAAGGCGAGCACCTGCTACTTAGCTTAGACAATCAGCAATTTAAAGGATACTTATTAAGCCACGGCCCGGACACCTATCTCACTGCGATCAGCGAGACGGGGGAATGTCTCTGGGCCAAAGGCTATGAGGAGGACTAATGGCACATTACTTAGGCATTGAACTCGGCTCCACCCGCATCAAAGCGGTCCTGATCGACGAGACCTCGAGCATCGTCGCCCAGGGGAATCACGAGTGGGAGAACAGCTTCGAGAACGGGCTCTGGACCTACAGTCTGGTCGACGTCCAGGACGGACTCCAAGCCGCCTATCGCGAACTCAAGGCGGAATATCAGCGGCAGAAAGGCGACGCTCTCACGGAGATCGCCGGTATAGGCATTTCTGCGATGATGCACGGCTATCTTGCGTTTGATAAGGCCGGCAAACTGCTCGTGCCTTTCCGGACCTGGCGCAACACGAATACCGCCCGGGCCAGCGAGATGCTCAGCGAGATCTTTCATTACAACATCCCTCAGCGCTGGAGTGTGGCGCACCTTTATCAGGCGCTGCTCGACCGGGAGCCGCACGTGCCCGAGGTGGACTTTATCACGACTTTGGCCGGCTATGTCCACTGGCAATTGACCGGCGAAAAAGCCATCGGCGTCGGTGACGCGGCCGGCATGTTCCCGATCTCGGACGAGACCCGCGACTACGATGCCCGGATGCTGGAGCAGTTTAACGGCTTGGCGGAGGTCGATTTCGACCTCAAAGCGCTGCTGCCGAAAGTCTATCTGGCAGGTGAGAAGTGTGGCCAATTGACCGACGCCGGCGCCCGCTTACTCGATCCCGACGGCGACCTCCGGGCCGGCGTCCCGCTCTGCCCGCCCGAAGGCGATGCCGGCACCGGCATGACCGCCACCAATACCGTTCAGGCGCGCACGGGCAATGTCTCCGCCGGCACCTCGATCTTTGCGATGCTGGTGCTGGAGCAGGCTTTGGCCAATTATCACGCCGAGATCGACATGGTCACCACCCCCGACGGCAAGCCCGTCGCGATGGTCCACTGCAACAACGGGACCTCCGAGGCGGACGCCTGGGTGAATATCTTCAGCGAATTCGCCGCGCTCATCGGCACTGAGACGGCCAAAGCCCGGATCTACGAGCTCCTCTACAACGCCGCGTTGGACGGCGACGCCGGCGGACTCGTTGCGTTCAACTATCTGGCCGGCGAGCCGATCACCGAAACGGTGGAGGGCCGCCCGCTCTATGCCAGAAAGCCTGACAGTCGCCTGAATTTGGCCAACTTTATGCTCGCACAGCTCTTTGCGATTGTGGCCACGCTCAAGCTGGGCATGGACATCCTGACCGAAGAAGAGCAGGTCACGATCGACGAAATCACCGGCCACGGCGGGGTGTTCAAGACCGAGGGCGTCATGCAAAGCATCATGGCTTCGGCTCTTGGGATTCCGACCGCCGTCTATCGCTCCGCCGGTGAAGGTGGCGCCTGGGGGATCGCGCTTTTGGCCCAGTATAGCGCCGCCCACAGCGATCTGACATTGGATCAGTTCCTCACGGATCACGTCTTCGGGCCGTCCCACGAGCGGATGGTGGTGGAGCCGGACCGGGTTTTGGCCGAGAAATTCACGCGGTATATGGATGAGTTCAAACAAGTGCTCGAAGTCGAGCGCTCAGCAATACAGCATTACTAGAAAGAGGTTTAATTATGCAATGGGAAAAACTTGAGTTTTGGTTCGTTGTGGGCAGTCAGTTTCTGTATGGGGACGAGACGCTCGCACAGGTTGAAGAAAACAGTAAGAAGATGGTTGCCGGGCTGAATGACGCCGGCCACCTGCCGCTGCCGGTCGTGTATAAGACCACGATCAAAACCGAGCAGGACTGCCGCGACATCGTCCGCGAAGCGAATTATCAGGAGACTTGTGCCGGTATTATCGTCTTCTGCCATACCTTTTCGCCCTCGAAAATGTGGATCAATGGGCTGAGGGATCTCCGGAAGCCCTATCTTCATTTCCACACCCAGTTCAATCACACCATCCCGAACGAAGAGATCGACATGGACTACATGAATCTCCATCAGAGTGCGCACGGCGATCGGGAGCACGGCTTCATGGCTGCCAGGCTCGGTATTCCGCGCAAAGTCGTCGTCGGCTATTGGGAAGACGAAGCGCCTCAGCTCGAGATCGCGAAGTGGATGCGTGCGGCCGCCGGCGTGGCCTTCAGCCAGACCCTCCGTGTGATGCGTTTCGGCGATAACATGCGCGAAGTCGGCGTCACCGAAGGCGACAAGGTCGGCGCTCAGGCCAAGCTCGGCTGGCAGGTCAACACCTGGCCGGTCGGCGAACTGGTCGACCTCATCAACGAAGTGACCGACGCCCAGATCGACGAGCAGGTCGCCTTGTATCGCGATGCCTATATCATCGAGACCGACAACGACGCCTCGATTCGCTATCAGGCCAAAGTCGAGATCGCCATGAAACAAATGCTGGAGCGCGAGGGCTGCATGGCCTACACCAACACTTTCGAGAACCTCTACGGCATGGAGCAACTGCCCGGCCTGGGCTCCCAGGACCTGATGCGCCAGGGCTACGGCTACGGCGGCGAAGGCGACTGGAAAGTCTCCGCCATGACTTCAATTATGAAGTTTATGGCCACCGGCCTCGACGGCGGCACCAGCTTCATGGAAGACTACACCTATGATATGAAGAACGGCCTCTCGCTCGGCGCCCATATGCTGGAAGTCTGCCCTTCACTGAGTGAAGGCAAGGCGCGCATCCAGGTCCACCCCCTGGGCATCGGCGGCAAGGAAGACCCGGCTCGCCTCGTTTTCGAAGGCAAAACCGGCCCCGCCGTCCTCGCCTCTCTGATCGACATGGGCGGGCGCCTGCGCCTCATCGTCCACGACATCGAATGTGTCGCGCCGAACCAGGAAATGCCGAATCTCCCAACCGCCCGCGTCATGTGGAAAGCGGCCCCCGATCTCGCAACCGGTGCGAAATGCTGGATTTTGGCCGGCGGATCCCACCACTCCGTCCTGAGTTACGACATAGACGCCGAAATCCTCCGCGACTGGGCCCGCATTATGGACGTGGAATTCATCCACATCACGGCCGAGAGTGATCCGGTCAAGCTCGAGCAGGAACTGCTCCTCAGCAACCTCGCCTGGAAGCTGAAAGAATTCTAGGAGTGCCTATGGACTACCAGGATTACCCGAAAACCATGAAAGCCCTCGTGGCCTACGGCAACGGCGACTATCGCTATGAAGAAGCCTACCCCAGCCCCGAATGCGGCCCCGACGATGTCATCATCCGCTCCGAAGGCTGCGGCGTTTGCGCTTCAGACGTCAAATGCTGGCACGGCGCCCCTATGTACTGGGGTGACGCCGATCGTCCCGCCTGGGTCCAACCGCCGGTTATTCCCGGACACGAATTCCTCGGTTAAACACCCTTAG
>CAZJTS010000098.1:0-7315 GCA_964548975.1 uncultured Fastidiosipila sp. | reverse complement strand
CATGAGCCAAAGGGTGAGGTCGAGCGCGTGAGTTCCGATATCGATCAGGGGACCACCGCCTTGCGCCTCGGCATCGAGGAAAACACCCCAAGTGGGCACGGCACGGCGGCGCAAAGCCAACGCACGAGCGTAATAGATTTCACCCAGATCGCCGTCTTCGATCAGCTGTTTGAGGTACTGAACATCGGGGCGCTGGCGGTTCTGGTAGGCGATGCTCAGGATTTTGCCGCTCTTGCGGGCTGCGTCCAGCATCTTTTGGCCGTCAGCTCGAGAAATAGCCATCGGCTTCTCGCACAGCACGTGCTTCCCGGCCTCCAGACAGCGCACCGTGATCTCGGCGTGCTCCCGGTTCGGGGTGAGCACGTGGACCGCCTCGATCTCGTGGTCCTCGACGATGCGCATATAGTCCTCACAGATGTAGCCTTCGGATTCGGCCAAAACCGCCGCCTCCTCCGCACGCTCCGGAATGATGTCACAGAACGCTTTAATCTCCACATTGTCCAGAGCAAGCAAGCTCGGAATGTGCTTGCTTTCAGCGATGCCTCCGCACCCGATCAGGGCGACTTTGTGTTTTTGATTCATGTTCGGATCCTTTCTTAAACAAACTTCAATCAACCTTTGATACCTGCTGATGCTATGCCTTCAATAAAGTAGCGCTGAAAGAAAACATAGACCAGTACTGTTGGTAATATTGTAAGCGTTGACGCCGCCATTTGCAGTCCGAAATCTTTAAATTCCGGATGACCTTGTAAAACAAGTAGGGCGAGCACTAAGGTACGTTGATGCTCCTTACCCAAATAGAGTAGAGGTCCCAAAGTATTGTTCCATGAACCAATGAACGCGAAGACAGTTACAGCTGAGATAATCGCTTTGCTGAGGGGCAGATAGATCCGGAAAAAGATGGTGAGCGGATGGGCACCGTCTATCATTGCCGACTCGAAGAAGGCATCCGGCAATGAGCGATAGTTCTGATAGAAGAGATAGATATTGGTTGCGCCGCCTCCGAGGAAAGAGGGGATGATCAGCGGCCAATAAGAAGGCACGAGATTCAGTCTGACCCACATAAAATACGTAGGAATCATCGTGACTTGAGACGGTAACATCATCGTGGCGAGCATCAATGTAAGCACGAGCTTACTGCCACGGTAGGGGAGCTTTGTCATGGCGAAAGCCACCATCGACGAAGTCAGAATCGTGCCGCCAATTTGGACAATAGCCAGCCACAAGCTATTGAATGTATAACGGCCAAAGTTCATGCGTTCGAAAATCTGTTGATACTTCTCTACGGTCAGCGGCTTCGGCAGGAAAGTGGGCGGCAAGACATTAATCTGGCTGGATGTTTTGAGAGACGTCAAAATCATCCAGATGAAAGGGAAAAGCATGAGCAGCCCTAAAAAGGTAACGATAGCGAAAGCAATATAGTCCATATGACCGCTATCAGCCTTGCTGATCATCCCTACATTTTCTTTGCGAGTGTTCTCGGAATTAGGATTCATAATGCACCCACCTTTTCTCGTAGAGACGTTGTAAGCCGGTCGCTATCATTATGATAAAGAAGAGCACCCAGGCGGCTGCGGAACCTTTGCCATAACTGCCTTTGATAAAGGCTTCAGAGTAGATAAAGAGATTCGGTACCATCTGTTCCGGTCTGAGATCATTGACATTGAAGATGGCAAGGAAACCGTCAAAAGCGGTAAATGCAGAGATGGTCGAAAGCAGCATTACGAGGAATACCATCGGTGTTAGGAGAGGAAAGATGATCTTGGTGAAGATCTGGTTGCGGTTAGCTCCGTCGATTTCGGCAGCTTCAATGACATCCGCTGAAACATTCTGCATACCGGCCAAAAGAATAATCATCGACTGGCCAACGCCTTTCCAGACCTGAATAATGGCAACCGAAGCCATGACGATATACCATTGACGACTACCGAGCCAGTCAATAGGTTCCAGTCCCAATAGGCCGAGTCCATAATTCAGGATGCCGAAATTTTTGGCAAAGATCATCTTGAAGATCAGGGCGACAGCGACCCAAGGCGTAACGGAAGGCAGAAAATACACTGCTCTGTAGAAACCGCGCATTGGGATTCTGCGGTTCAGTAAATAAGCAAAAATCAGGGCGATGAATGTTTGAAGTGGCACGAAAATCAATGCGAAATAGAGAACATTTCGGATCGACTGTAATAGTACCTTGTCCCCGAAGATATTGATCCAGTTACGTAAACCTGTGAATCGAGGAGCTGTGAATAGATTCCACGAGGTAAAGGACACATAGGCGGAGAAAATAACCGGAAAAACAAAAAACAGCAGAAGCTGCAAAATTAGAGGAATACTCATGATTACTCCCCATCTCGCTCGTGTTTTCTTCATAAGTACCTCCATTTTTGGATTTGAGAAATCTGCCACAGAGATAACCCCTGTGGCAGATTGAGTGTCAAGTCAGCTTACGGCAAATTCTCCTGATTCCAGGTATCGATTGCTGCCTGTGTTTCTTCTCTGGCGGTCTGCTTCATGGCATCCGACAGTTCCTCGATGTTGTTGGTGATGTCCATAGACGGTTTCTGAACTACTCCGCGCCAAGCATTCCAGGACGGATTCTCATCCAGCGTGACACCGGACTTGATGCCTTCGGTAAAGGCTTTCAGATCTTGCGTATCAATCGTCTGGAGCAGTGTTTCCTGTGCAGAGATCAGGTCGGGTATAGAAGTTCCGGCTTTAGCAATAATCTCCTGCGATTCCGGGCTCAGGTAATGCTTGAGGAATGCCCAGGCATTGTTCTGGCTTTCTTCTTCGGCTTGAGAATAGATCATCCAGCTGTTGGTGACGTTAGGTACCACGCGATTGCCATC
Organism: uncultured Fastidiosipila sp.; assembly: GCA_964548975.1. Lineage (GTDB taxonomy): Bacteria > Bacillota > Clostridia > Saccharofermentanales > Fastidiosipilaceae > JAAYZH01. The sequence continues at coordinate 4,469 of CAZJTS010000098.1, read as the reverse complement.
CATACCCAGCGGAATGGGAGCGACGTCCCAGGCCAGATCGGGGAATTCGTCATTGATCAGACGAACCAGCGAGAACTGGACGAACATCATTGCGGCTTTCCCGTTACCGAACAGGGGTCTGGCACCTCCGAGCTCACCCATAAGAGTGGAGTCAGGGCTCAGGCCTTCTTCGACAAACTTGCCGGCAAATTCAATACCCTTCCAGTAATTATCGTCGAGGACGGCTTTGGTCTTGTCTTCATTCAGAATCTGACCACCATAGATTTTGCCGAAAGGGAACCAACCGGTAGTGATCGATCCCTGATAAAGATAGCCCCAGGTTTTCTCGGACACGTTCTCGCCCTGGGTCAATTTCTGAGCGGCTTCGTACATATCCTGATAAGTCCATGTATCAGTGGGATAGTCGATACCGGCTTCATCGAAAAGGGTTTTGTTATAGGCCAGAGCGATGTTATTCACGTCATGTGGCACACCCCAGATCTGATCACCCGTTTGAGCGGCGAAAAGTGAGCCGGAATAAAGCGACTTGTCGAGTTCACTATTAACCAGCGAAGCCAGATCCTTAGCGGCGCCTTTGGCCCCATTCCCTAAGATAACAGCGTTTTCCTGGAACCAGACATCAGGTGCGATACCCGAGGCCAGCTGGGTCTGAATCTTAGTTACATAGTCTCCCCAAGGACCTGAGTCAACTTCGACTTCCAGATTAGGATGAGCATCGATAAAGTTCTGTACGACAGTTTCGTTGGTGACTTCATAAGCACCGGGGAGACCGATCAGGAGCTTTCCTGAAAGTTCAGGCGCTTGTGGTTCAGTCGGAGTTTCTGAAGGTGCTTCTGATGGTGTTTCGGAAGTTGTCTGGGCTGAAGTTTCTCCGGGTGCTTCAGTCTGAGCCTGTGTTTGTGTTCCGGCGGGCACTTTTGTGGTGTTATCCGTACCGTTACAGGCGGCAAGCGTGCCCAGCACGAATGCTGAGCTTAATACTAATGAAAGAATTTTTTTCATAACCTTTTCCCTTCTTGTGTTGACTTCTGTGCGTGTGTTATCTATTAATTTGAACAATCCTACCTCCTATCTGAGATGTTTTTTACGAATTGATCGAGCATGATGCTTTGTCCGGTTCGGACAGAAGCATCTGCTGCGAAAGCCATGATGTGACTTTGCAAAGAAACCTGAGCATCAGAGCGTGAATCTGTTTGATTGCCGCGTAGAAGTTCTACGAAATCATGGAACAACCTAGCGTCGCCGCCTCCGTGACCCGAACGGACACTCGCAATGTCCTCCAGATCCAGCCGTGTGCGCGTAGCGGACAGGAAGTCGCCCAGGGTAAGTTCATTCCTGTCCAAATGACCTTCCAGATCACCTTTAGTACCATAGACCCGGATGATCCTAGTATTCTCACTGGATAAACCGATCATGTTGAAGCTGGCGGTAGATCCGTCGGCCATTGTGAAGATTGCGGATTGATGATCATTTACGTTATTTCCGGCTCGGTAGACGCATCGGCCAAAACGGCCGGTACGAAGCGCAGCCAAGCGTGAGCGGTAACTATCGTCCACCGCTATGCTGTTACTCGGCCAGCCGACCGGGTTGATCTGTTTCAGGTAAAAGCCGGGGGCGAAGTAAGGACAGGTTTTCTCATGCGGACAACCATCCAGGCAGAAGGCCGGTGCCCCTTCGGGTGCATTTTCCTGAGTGAAATGGTACAAGCCGCCTTCGGAATACACTTTAAGACAAGTTTGCCCGCTCAAATAGTTGATGATATCCAGGTCGTGGCAGGATTTGGCCAGGATGAACGGCGCTGCATGTTCTGTATTATTGAAAATACCGCGGACGAACGAATGCGCATAGTGCCACCAGACAACATTCTCTGTAAGTTGAATATTGACAATCTTGCCGAGTCGGCCGCTCTCAATGACCTCTTTGATTTTTTCGAAGAAAGGAGCGTAGCGCAATACATGGCAGACAACTATCTCCAGTTTCCTGGATATTGCCTCCTTGGTCATATGGATGCATTCTTCGAGTTTCAGCGCCATAGGCTTCTCGAGCAGAACATGGTAATTATGCTCGAGCGCAGCCATAACGTTGGTGTAGTGATAAGGATCGGGGAGCGCTACCACACAGGCATCAGCGCTGAGTTCTGCCCGGAACAGCTCTTCCGTTGAAGCAAACTGCCTGGCCGAACTCAGATTGTATTGGCTTGCGACACGCTGGAGCCGCTCTATATCCGAGTCGCAGATCGCAACGATCTCTAAGCCTTCCGCTTGAGAGAACTCAATATAATGCTTGCCCCGACCGCCTAGGCCGAGAATGATTATTTTGATCTGCTTATTCATACCTTTCCCTCAACTCATCAGGCAACAAGCTGGCTGAGTCTTCATCGAGATAGAGGTGAAAGTTCGGATGAGTCTTAAGTATAGTTGCAGGTATCTCGGGTGTGGGATCTGGAGTCTCGAGGGTTTTGAGGACAGCCTCGGCTTTGGACAGATAAGGCACAATGGAGAGAATGAGCTTACACTGCATGATCTGACGGATCGTCATAGAAATGGCCTGGTCAGGTACATCACCGATCTCTGCGAACCAGCCTTCTTCAACTTGTTGAAGTTTGCAGCGATCCTCCAGGTTGACGACGTGAAATGCTTCTGTCGTACTGAAGTTGGCAGGCGGGTCATTGAAGGCAATGTGGGCATTGCCACCGATACCGATCAGCCCGATATCAATAGGATACGCTTTTAGTGCTTTACTGAGGCGGGCAATTTCAGTCGCGGGATCCTGATTTCCGTCCACCAGGTAGACTTCTTTCAGAGGACCCACCTGATCGATGAATTTCTCGGTGAGGTACTTTCGGAAAGAAGCTTCATGCGTTTCGGGCAGATTGATGTATTCATCTAGGTGAAACATCCGGACTTTGGCCCAGTCGACCTTCTCCAAGATAAGATGATCGAAGAACTTAAGTTGCGAAGAGCCTGTGGAAAAAACGATGGTGACCTGATCTTGCTTGCTTAATAACTCCTCAATTTCTTCGGAGATAAGGTGAGCGGCTGCCTGGCTTAACACATCGGCCGTAGAGAATACCTTCATCTGCATGGTGTTGACTCCTTTTTGCATTTGCTTTTGCGTTCTCGCAGTTTTATTATCTCAAGAGAAGCTAGAAAATTGTTTCAGAATATTGCTGTCGACAGAAAAGCTATTGCAGTATTTTGCCTCTAGGGCGCGAGCTGAGGTCCGGCCTTGCTAAGTCAAAGTGAAATGCACAGGAGTCTGAAATGACGGATATATTGACCAGTATAGATTTCACAAAAGATATCTTGGTGAATTATGTTAATGCTAAGCATCACACGCGTGTGCCCCTGGACCACTACCACAATTATTATGAAATTTACTTCTATTTCGGCAATTCGATGCGCTACTTTATTGCAGAAAAAGCATATGATGTACAAGAAAATGATATCGTACTTATTGATCGATATGCGATCCACCGTAGCATGTACCGCACGAACGAACGCCGTCATCGCTTACTGATTCTCTTCCATCCTCGGCTGATCGAACGGATCGAGGATGAGAAATTGCAAGAGAAGATTAGAGCTTTCTTCGAGAACCGCAAAGTCACACTGGTGAGTAACCATGAATTGGAACTCTTCCGCCGAAAAGCCTTGGAATTGCTCGAGATCTCCAGACTGGAAGAAACACCATTGCGCAAAATACGTCTCGAATACCAGTTCTTTAATGTGTTGTTACATCTCCTGGATCTTGAGGAAAAAGATCGAATCTTCAATCACGAACCTTGGGCGAGCGGCAAGCCGGAACAACTCGTAGAAAAAGCTCTGGTCTATATCAACGAGAATTACCACAACCGCATCACCCTGGATGATATCGCATCTGCGCTCTATATCAGCAAGCACTACCTCAGTCGCACTTTCAATGAGCTGACGGAGTACAGTATCAGTGAGTATCTGAATGCCAAACGCCTTTCCGAAGCGGAACGGCTTCTGCTCTATACAGATTTTAATCTGACCCGTATCTACCAGGAGGTCGGCTACTCAAGTTCGAGCTATTTCATAACGCTATTCAAGAAAAAGTATAACTGCACACCTCAGGCTTTTCGGAGTCGGATGCGCAAAGAAAATACTCTTTAGATCAGATCTCCGATCTTGACTGGATCGCCGGTGGCAATGGAATGATTAGCCGCCACACCGATCAGGAGTGAGTAAGCCCCTTCCAAACTGCCGGCGCGCTGCTTCAGCGGATCAAACTCACGACCGCGGAGGATATCCTTCAGCATGAGATCGTCGCCACCTCCATGCGAGCCTTCACGCTTCGGAACATGAATCGTATCTCTTCGGCCGTTCGCATAGTAGATCTCGATGAGATCGTCAGGCTCAGTTGCTCGCTCACCGGTCGTGTATACATATACTTCAATGCGACCTTCAGTTCCGTTGAGCGTAAGTCGCCAGCCCTCATAAGGCGCGTAT
>CAZJTS010000097.1:0-7428 GCA_964548975.1 uncultured Fastidiosipila sp. | reverse complement strand
CCGTCCTACTGGAGGGAAAGTAGATGTCCGCAAAGTAGCATTCATCAAAAGGCTTTTCATTATTTTTGGTAATGAAATGATCAAACTCTCCATCCTTAAACGCTAAGCCACCCAAAAGATTTGGCAGCGTGAGCTTCATATGAACAATGGCTTCATTAATAGAGCGGCAATTGTTGCTGATATAGCGTAATGCGCGTAATGCCTTACGGCGCCCTTGATGACCTTTCATTTCAGTGACCAAAGCGAGAAGTTTCTTCTGCGTGGTTAAGGGCTTTCGCCTCCCGTCTTTAGCGCAGAGGCAGTGGCCTAAGAGGATTAGCTTCTCAATAGGGAGTTCGTTAGCTAATTGAAGAAAGAGCAGTTCCGCAGAGACGACCTTACCCTTGTAATGGATCGCCTTTGGAGGTAAAGGAATAGTACAAAGGTGAACACGCTTACCTTTGCGCTTATAGCGGTGAGCCACACTAAAGACCGTGACATCCTGAGGGCGGTTCTTCTTCTGGAGTTCCGGATGGAAGGCAGCAGTAATGAAGGGAACTCTGAGTTCCTTTAGGGCATCCCAATGAGATATTACATAGTTCAGTTCACGAAGTTGATGGGCCATAGAGCACCTCCTGTAAAGATTTCTTAGAAAAAATCATAGAGGTGAAAAGGGCCTTATAGTTCCCACAAATTCCTACAAATTACGACAAATTAGTCCTGCTTGTCAGCCCTCTAACGAGGCCCAACTACTCCCTTCGAGGCTAGACCAGGAGAGGAACAGAGCTAGTTATGGGAGGACAACTACATATCCGCAGAAATGACCAGAGAGGGGCGTAGTGCTTGCAGAAAAAAGCCAGAGAGAAAGTAACGGCGATGGAGGAACCACTACATATCCGCAGAAATGGCCAGAGAAAAAGGGGACTCCGGAAAAATGGGGAATAGTGGTTTCAAATTGCAGAATAGTGGTAGAATGTGGGGTAAGACGAGATTAACAAGGAGCTCAGATGGCGCGCTATACTCACGTTACCGATAGTAAGGGCAGAATGATTCTGCCGGCTAAGCTCAGGGAGAGTTTGGGGTCGGCGGTTTTTGTGACGCATAGTTTGGATCGTGGGTTTTTGGCGATGTATACGCCGGAGCAGTTTGAAAAGATAAGAGAGCAACTCAATGGATTGCCGGGGACGGATCCGGCTGCCAGGCGGCTGAGGCGAGAGATTATCGGTGAGGCGGTAAGTGCGCAGACGGATGGTCAAGGGCGCATTAGTATCAGCGATGAGTTGTGGCAGACGATTGATGTTAGTCCGGGGGACAGTGTGTGCCTGATTGATTTGGGTGACAGTGTTCAGTTGTGTTCGGAGCGCTTCTATGAGGCGCAGCGGGCTGAAGAGAAGCCTCTGGATGAGATGGATCTTGCGGATTATGACATACGGGGGATTCTGTGATGGCAGAGTTTCAACACACGAGTGTCCTGTATGGGGAAAGTCTTGAGGCTTTGGCCGTCAAACCGGACGGGTGCTACCTGGATGGCACAACCGGAGGCGCCGGGCATAGTAGCGGCATACTTGAAAGATTAGGGCCGGGGGGGAGACTCTTCTGTCTGGATAGGGATCAGGATGCGCTGAGGGCGGCGGCCGAAAGGCTGAGGCAGGTGGAGACTGAGGCGGAGTGGACAACGGTTCACTCGACGTATTCGCAATTTGATGAGGTGCTGGGGGAGACGAAGGCCGACGGGATCCTGTTGGATCTGGGGGTGTCTTCCTGGCAGCTGGATTATGAGGTCCGAGGGTTTTCGTACCGTAATGATGGGCCGCTGGATATGCGGATGGATCAGTCGCGTGGGCTTTCGGCGGCGGAACTGCTGGAGACGGTGGATGAGGCGCAGCTGACCCGCGTGCTACGAGATTACGGTGAGGAGCAGAATGCTTCGAGGATTGCGCGGGCGATTTTAAGTTGGCGAGATGCGGGTGGGGCTTTGACCAGCACGGTTGAGCTGGCTGAGGTGATCATCAATGCGCAGACGGCAAAGAGCAGAAGAGAGAAGGGCCATCCGGCGAAGCGCAGTTTTCAGGCGCTGAGGATCTGGGTGAATGGTGAGTTGGATGAGCTGGAGACTTTTTTGGCCAAAGCGCCGGGCAAGCTAAACGACAACGGCGTGCTGGCGATCATCAGCTTCCATTCGCTGGAGGATCGCCTGGTAAAGCAGTCGTTCCGGAAATGGGAGAATCCTTGTGAGTGCCCGCCGGGGCTACCCTGTGTTTGTGGGGCGAAGCCCTTGGGAAAAGCGATTCCGCGAAACGGAATTCTGCCCTCGGAGCTGGAGAAAAAACAAAATCCGCGTTCACAATCTGCAAGATTACGTGTTTTTCTGCGGCAGGACAGGGTACAATACTAGAAGGAGAGCGAGATGGCACAGACAGGTTTTCAGTTTAATCGTGATAAAGATTCCCGGACCAAAAAGAGCCCGGAGCTTCGTCAGGTCACTCGTGAAGCATCTGCTGAGCAGAAGCCGAAGCAGGCCGGTGAGAGCCGGAAAGTGAGTCCGGCGCTTCAGTCGAGGCGTTTCCTTGGCTTGTCGATTTCTGTGATCGTACTTGTTTTTGCGGTTCTGATAGTTCTCCTGTACAATCAGTCGAAAGTAATAGAAGTAAACTTTGCAAACGCAGCTTTGCAAAGACAGATCAATACACTAACGAAAGAAAATGCACAGCGTCGTGAAGCCATAAGCAAGAATATGGATCTCGAGACGATCCAGCGTGAGGCGGAGAGACTGGGTCTCCAGATGCCTTTGGAGTCACAGATCATTGAGGTCAAAGGTTCACAGAAGGATCAGATTGTGATTAACCTGCGTTCTGCCAATGCCGAGGGTGTCGATCCGGGTGAAACGGACATGGCGGAGATCTTTACCAATGTGGAAGGCTTTTTCAAGACCATACGCTGATCAGATACAGGAGAGAAATACCTGATGGATAACCGGGAGCCGAAGCAAGTCCCCAATACATTGATGCGTCGGCAGAAGAGAAGGGCCGAGTATCGTAAGAATATCCGGCGCCAGACTCAGAGAGCCCGCCGCAATATGCGTTACAGCATGTTTCTGGTGGTGCTTTTTATTGTGCTTTTCTCGGCCAAAGTCGTGCAGCTGCTCTATGGTATTTCTGTAACGGAACATCGCAAATATACGGAGATGGCTGCGAACACACATACGGAGCGCTATCCTGTCTATTCGCAGCGCGGTGATATTCTGGATGCGAACGGAAAGCAGCTGGCGATCTCAACTTATACGTATACGGTCGGGATCACGCCCAATGTCTTCGGACCTAGGCGGGCGTCGACCTGGACAAAGTCCGAGGTGGAAGAAGAGTTCTGCCGTATCCTGGATCTCGATCTTTATAAGTTCCGCACGGACCTGATCAAGAACGAGAAGCGTGCCTATATGCAGGTGAAGCGGGCGATCACGGGCACGGTGAATGATGAACTGACGGCCTTCCTGACGGAAGCTGCTGTCGGTGGCGTGAGGCGAGATGCCAATCAGGCGCGCTACTACCCGCAGGGAGACCTGGCAGCGCACCTGATCGGATTCGCGAATGTCAGAGATGATAATTTGGCCGGTGTCACGGGCGTTGAAGCGTACTATGATGCTCAATTGGCCGGAACACCGGGTTATGTGTATCGCCAAGTGGACAATTACTGGTCCCAGCCGCTGCCGAATACGACAGAGGCCGATGTCGAACCTTTGGCCGGGCTACAATTACAGCTCTGGCTCCAGCAGGAACTCCAGCGCTATGTGCAGACTGCTGTTGAGGAAGTTTCGGATATCGCAGGGGCTGTAAACGGGGCCACCGCGATTGTGATGGATCCGAGGACAGGCGCGGTTTTGGCCATGGCAGGGGAGAATAACTTCAACCTGAATGCGCCGGCTGCCGTGCCGAAGGGGATGGATGCCGCTGAGTGGAATCCCAATCAAAATAAAGAACAACAAGACTATATGACCGGCCAGCTCTGGTCGAACCGTGCGACGAGGTTCCCGCATGAGGTTGGGTCGGTAATCAAGCCATTTGTGATGGCCGCTTCCTTCGATGAAGGGCTGATGAATAAGAACACGCCCGTCAATGACGACTTCGTCTATGTCACAGGTTGGCGTCATGCGATTTCCTCATACGATAACCGCAGCAGGGGGATGTTAAGTCCAGCTGAGGCCGTGTGGGATTCGCGGAACCCGCCTTTTGTCCGTATCGCTCAGGAGATGGGCATCGATACGTTCTATAAATATATCAAGGCGCTGGGATTGCGCGATACGACCGGCATTGACCTGCCGAACGAGACTGTGGGTCTTTTTCACAGCAGGCCGCAGGAGATTGATATGGCGGTCACGTCGTTCGGTGAGCAGGTCACTATTACACCGCTCCAGATCACGAATGATTATGTGATGTTGGCGAACGGCGGCACGCTGCTTCAGCCGCGCGTGGCCAAAGCCCTGCTTGACGCTGAAGGAAACATTGTCCAGGAGTTCCCTAGGACCGCGGTCCGTCGGGTGCTTTCCGAACAGTCTGCGGCTGAGCTCCGAGAGATGATGGTCAACGTCGGCCGCTATGGGACAGCTAAGCACGCCTATCTGCCCGGCATTGAAGCGGGTTATAAAACCGGTACATCCGGTCGCCCCTTGGGTGACTCCGATGTGGATAATGCCCATTCACTGACGGCGATTGCCCTGCTCCCGGCGGATAACCCGAAGTATGTAATTTACGCCGGCGTGTACGATGTTGATTACAATCTGTCTAAATCCGCCCATATGCTGGCCAAACAGATCGGTGATTACCTGATCCGTAGAGATAATTTACCTCTGAATTACAAAGCTTACGATTATAACTACATCTTCAGAGACCGCTATCCCGAGATTGTGCTCGAGGAGGAACGTGACGCCGCCAGGAGCAAACTCCTGAACGGCGGCTTTTGGCCGGTGCTGGATGCAGGCTTTGAGGCGGATGAGACGGTTGCTAGCCAGTATCCGTCGGGTGGACTGAATTCCACTTCCAATGCTCGCGTGTGGCTGTCGGATAGAGAAGGTGCCTTGCCTGCCGCCCGAGTGCGTTTACCTGACTTCACAGGACTGACCGTCCAGGAAGCAGAGCGTGAGGCCAGACGGCTTAACCTGAATGTATCCTTCGACGGCCCGAATCGTGCCGGAGTCTGTACATCTCAACTTGTCATTGAGCCTGAACTCGCCGGCGGGTCTGATGTGGGCGCCCAGGTCCGAGAATGGACACTGATCTCCTTGCGTTTTGACGGCGAGGGCCAGCCGGGCAACACAGTCGACGATTCCATAATGCCGGGTTACGATAACGGATCCGGTGTGATCTATGAGGGCTAGAAGGGAAGCAGAATGGATCTAAGCTATACACTCTATGAACTCACTGAGGCGGTAGGCGGGACACTCTCCGGCCCCGGTGACGCCGGATCTTTGAAGATCAAGGAGGTCCTAACAGACAGCCGCGCAGATCTGGGAGAATCCGTTTTTCTCGCCCTCGCCGGTGAACGTTTGGATGGCCACGATTATTTGGCTCAGGCGGTCTCGCAGAACGCTGCGGCACTGCTGATCCACAAGCCTGAACTGGCTGAAACATACCGTGAGCAAGTGCCGGTCATTCTCGTTGAAGACACCGAGGACGCCCTGCGTAAGATCGCCCGTAACTACAGAGATCGCCTGGATCTGACTGTCGTTGCGGTGACCGGTTCCGTGGGCAAAACCTCGACGCGTGACACCATCGCCCAAGCGCTGGCCGACCAGCTGACCGTTCATCGGACACTGGATAACCTGAACAATAACTTCGGTGTGCCGTTCACCATTCTCCAGACGCCCACCGATGCCGATGTTGCCGTGATTGAATGCGGTATGGATCGGCCGGGCAAGATCGCGAACGCCTCGTTCAGCTCACATCCTGATATTACCGTCATCACGAATATCGGCACATCGCATATTGAGAAGTTAGGTAGTCGCCAAGCGATTTTAGAGGCCAAAGCCGAGATCGTCGAACAACAGAAAGCCGGCGGACCGCTGATTCTGAACGGCGAAGACCCTTATCTCTTGAAGTTGGCACAGGCAGAAGTAACCAAGCGGCCACTCATTTTCTTTACGACAGCCGGTCAAGCCGGTTCGCTCAGGACGGTACTTGCTGAAGATCGCGAGATGCCGGAAGCAAGTCAAGCCGTTCTGGACCAATTGATCGAGCAGGCGGCAGCCTATCCGGGAGAGCAGCGATTCGCGTTACCTGCCGGGACGCTGTTCCGGGCTGCGGCGGTCGAGGAATCCGCGGGGGGCATGACATTCCGTATTTATTGTGAACGGCCCGGAGAGGAGCCGGAACTCTTACCGGAGGTCCGTCTCACCAGGCCGGGGCTCCAGCAGCTCAGCAATGCGCTCTGTGCTTTGGCCGTCACAATGTTGGTGGATCTGGATCCCCAGCGGGCTGCCAACGCCTTGAGAGAGTTGCGTCTGACCTCGGGAAGACAGCAGGTCGAGGAGCTGGGCGAGGGCAGTTTGCTGATCGATGATACCTATAATGCCAGCCCGGAATCGATGCGGGCCGCCTTCCACTTCACGGAGGTCTTAAGACAGAATCCCGCATATCAGCAGAGTGTGCTGGTGCTGGGGGGTGTCAATGAGCTGGGTGAATATGCCCAAGAGCTTCATCAGTCAATCGGCCGCTCTGCGGGTGAGAGTGATTTTCAACTGTACTATTTGCTGGGACCCTGGGCTGAGGCTCTGGCGACAGGGATTAGGGAAGGCGCACCGGAGGCAAAAATCCGGACATTTACCGATCAGGCGTTGCTCATTAAGGCATTGGCCACTGAGGAGCTCAGCCGCTCGGTGATTCTGGTGAAAGCGTCACGCGGCTACCAGATGGAGCATGTTTGCTCCGCATTAAGAAGTCAATTACCGCGTTCGGCAAAACGCAATCGCGAACGCTCAGATACAGGGGATAGCTATGCTGGATAAGTATTTGTGGCTTGTGGCCTTAATTGTGGGATTTGTGACTTCGGCAGTTGCCGGCAAAATTCTTTTGCCCGTTTTTCGGCGCAAGCAATTAGGTCAGCAAGTGCGCGAGATCGGGCCGCAGACCCATCTGAAGAAATCCGGCACGCTGACTTTCGGCGGCGCGATCTTCCTGGCGGCTTTTACATTATTGGTTGTGATTTATTTGTTCTGGCGCTTCGATCCTCTGGTGCTGGCGATCTTACTCTTTACTCTCGCCCATGCGGCGATAGGTTTCTATGACGACTACATCAAGGTGAAAGTCGATAAGAAGGGCATTTCTCCGCGGCAGAAAACAATACTCCTGCTGCTCGTGGAAGTGGTCTTCGTGATCATTTATCTGTTTGTGCTTAATCGGGAGATCAGAATAATTTGGCCTTTCGGTTGGGGTGTCTGGACGATCAACGGCGTGTGTAAGG
>CAZJTS010000096.1:1626-7498 GCA_964548975.1 uncultured Fastidiosipila sp. | reverse complement strand
GTGTTATAGAGAAACACATTGAAATACATGTTCTCGACCATCCAGGCCACCTGCCCGGCCAGTCCGAAAACAATGAAACTCAGCCAGAGCCTCAGCCCCGGCTTTACTCCGGAAGTTTCAATCGAGTTTCGCATTAGCGTGATTGATTAATATAATTGTCCAGCGCACCGCGAAGCGTGTCCAGGAATGACTCTTCTCCGAAAGTATTCAGTTTGAAGAACATTGCCTGACTCCCACCGGTCGCCACTGCACAGATATGGAGGTCTCGCCCATCACCTACCAGCGTTAAGGTCAGACTGACCCGATTGCCGCCAATCCAGCTGTAGCGTTCATATGCCCGAACCGCGACTTTGGTACTGCCGACCTGGGCATAATTCTCCTCCTCCAGCGACAGCGACATACTCCCGGATCTCATGGTTGATTCACAGAACGCCAGGGTCTCATCGAAGTCCCCCGAAAAGTTGCGCACATATTTGGCCATAAAAACTTCCTCCTAGTTACTCGGACTTGTAGTCCGGACAAAACCCAACTCCTCCATCGTCGTCAAGCCTTGCCCCACCGCTACACTTCTAATTCTGCTATAGACTTCCGCGTTTGTCTGGTTGATATAAGGCGTCAGGAAGAGATACCCGATCCCACAGGTCAGAATCGCCAGCAAACCCCAGCCGATAAAAGACAATTGAAGCCCCAGATAATGAAGCTTATTCCCACGCATCATGGCTTTGCTGAGGTTCAGCGACCGCCGGTAACCGATCTCGGGATTATCCGCCAGGATAAAAGGATTCAGAGCATAGGCCAAAGTCCGGTTGATCAGCGGAAAAGAAAAGATAATTATGACTAGCAGAAGGAGCAAGACGCCGATGACATTGTAGCCGACTCTATTACCGTCAGCAGGCGTCTCTTCAATGAGAAAAATCAGCACGAGTGCGCCTATGATACCGCCACCCGCTACCAGCAGCCCCCACAAAAAGAGCCAGAAAGACTCCCACAGCCTGCCGATCACCAGGGGCTTATAATTTTCTTTGAAATGCCTGAAGACCATATTCAAGCTGGGCGCACGGGGCGTCTCCCGATTACGGATAAACCAGTGCTGGACACTGACCCCCAGCGGTGCGGTAAGAAATACAGCCAGGGCACCCGACCCGATGAGCAATAAAAGTGCCAAGCCGCCATTCAGCGCAACATACCAGACAACATCAAGGGAACTATCAGGTTGCGCTTCTCTGAAGGAATGTAAGAGGAGATTGCCTATCCCCACGAAAAAATTCAGCACACCGGCTATCGTGCTCGCTAGTATGGTGAGTATTAAACTGACCACAATCGCATCCGCCCAACCCGTCGACAGATGAAAACGGGCATCGGCTCTCATTTCAGAATTCGTCCACATCAACATGCTCCCTTCAGCTTCTCCTCATATTTTACAGAATACACCGAGTTTAATGTTAATACAGATCAGCTACTATGCTTGGCCTATTCCCTCGTCAAACACGTTAAGCAACTCATTTGTTTCCCGGATCTTAACTTTTAATCCCATTTTGACTTTAGCCCCGGTGCTATACTTCTCCTCATGACTCAAACAACCAAACCGAAAAGAAGAACCAGACTAGGCATCGCACTGGCGATCCTTGCGGCAGCCCTCTATGCCTTCAATGCACCGTTCTCCAAGCTTCTGCTGGACCGAGCGGATCCCAGCATGATGGCTGCTTTTCTCTATCTGGGCACCGGGCTCGGCATGGCACTCCTGCTTCCCGTCCAGAAACGCCTAGAGCCAACCGGCGAGGAGAAGCCTTTAGCCAAAAACGACTTGCCGTACACCGTCGGCATGATCCTCCTGGACATCCTGGCGCCTATCCTCCTGATGTTCGGTTTACAGCGCACCACTGCGGCGAATGCGGCTCTCCTGAACAACTTCGAAATTGTCGCCACCTCCCTGATCGCGCTCTTCATTTTCCGCGAGCGGATCAGCAAGAAGTTATGGCTCGCCATCGGTCTGATTTCTTTGGCCAGTTTCATCCTCTCCTTTGAAGATCCCAGAAGTCTTTCCTTCTCCTTCGGCTCTCTGCTGGTGCTGGCCGCTTCAGTGAGCTGGGGTTTCGAAAACAACTGCACCCGCCAGCTCTCCGACAAGAACCCCTTACATATCACCATGCTCAAAGGTTTCGGTTCAGGCGCTGGCGCTCTCATCGTCGCTCTTCTCATGCGAGAACAATTCCCCGCCTTCCGAGTCACCCTGCTCATTCTGCTGCTGGGTTTCGTCGCTTACGGTCTAAGTATTATGGTCTACATCTACGCCCAGCGTTATCTCGGCGCGGCGAAAACCTCCGCCTTTTACGCCATCTCGCCATTCATTGGTGCAGGTCTCTCTTTAGCGCTTTTCCGTGAGCTACCACCCTGGTTCTTCGTCATCGCTCTCGTCATTATGGGTGTGGGTACATATTTAGCCGCCAGCGAGCATCGCTCAGATTGACACCGTTCCGTTTAGATATTTGAGCGCAACCCCGCAATGAAGCTTGGAGCCTTCAATTAGGCGAGATTCATCCAGGCGAAAGCGACTGTTGTGATGGCCATAGACCTCACCGTCATCCGCTTCCATCGCATATTGAAAGTAGTAGACGGACGGTACTTGTTCCGCAAAGCAGGAGAAATCCTCAGCGCCCATAACCGGGCGTTCGAGCAACTGAATCCGTTCCTGACCCACGATTTCTGCCGCCGCTTCCATTGCCAATTCAGTCATTTCTGCATCATTCAGTAATGCCGGGTAAATAAAGTCATGCCGGACAGTCACTGTAGCTCCATGTGCGCTCGCTATGTGTTCACAAATCGTGCGAATACGTTCAGCGATGCCTTCTCTGGTCTGCTGATTCGTTGTCCTGACTGTGCCCACCAGCTCCACCCGATCAGGAATAACATTCATACTCTGGCCGCCGCTGATCTTCCCGATACTGATCACCGCCGGATCTGCCGGAGCTATCGTCCTACTCACAACGGTCTGTATGGCCAGAACAATTTCCGCAGCGACAGGAATCGGATCAATCGTCGTCTCAGGATAAGCGGCGTGGCCACCCTTACCCTGAACCGTAATGAAGAGCGTATCGACTGCAGCCATTAAAGGACCTGATTTAAACCCAATTTTCCCGGGCTCGAGTTCCGCAGACACCGAGCCCGTATGAAGACCCGCGACTGCATCCACCTTGGGACTCTCCAAGCACCCGGCTTCAACCATCGGTCTTGCGCCACCGGGATATTCTTCGCCCGGTTGAAAGAGGAATTTCACACTGCCCTGCAAAGTCGACCGCTGATCATTGAGCCACATCGCAGCCCCGAGGAGCATCGCCGTGTGCGCATCATGGCCGCAGGCATGCATGCAGCCATTGATGGAAGCAAACGGCAGACCGGTCTCTTCCACGATTTCTAAGCCATCCGTATCCGCACGGAGCGCCAGGCACTTACCCGGCCGGGCACCCTCGATCAAGGCCACTACAGCATTCCCCTCCAGCAAGGTGTGATACGAAATGCCGAGCTCATCCAGAACCCCACAGATATAACTTGCTGTCTGAGGCACCTTGAGTCCGATCTCCGGTATGCGGTGCAGGTCTCTACGCCAGCCAATGACGCGCTCTTCAACTTTTTGCCAATCCATTGCTATGGCCTCCCGTAAGAATTCACTGTACCCAGTTTACTCCAAGCAGGCCCGCCCGGACTACTTTCGTTCAGTGTAGTCTTTGTCAATCTGAGCCGACCAGTCCTCAGGAATCTCCATTCCCTTACGACGGATCGCAATCGTCTCCGACAAGACCTCATAGTTCAATTGAGTGCCCGCACTGTCCGCGTGATAGTTGGCCGCCCGCTCTCGATTAATCCCCATCGACTGTGCCGTCTCCGCAGCATCGATGTTGGCCCCCAGAAAGAGAAACTCCCAACCCGCTTTCGTCTGTTCCTTTATGAGCTTACTGATCTGTCGATAGTTGTACTCTTTACTCGCATTCTCCTCGCCGTCCGTTGTAATCACGAAGATCACGTTCTCTGCCCGATATTCTTCAGATGTATTTTTAAGTACATTCTTCAGCTTCTGAATTGTCAGGCCAACGGCATCCAGAAGTGCTGTTGACCCCCGCGTAAAGTACTGATCGTCCGTCAACTCAGCAACCGCTCTGATATCAATCCGATCATGGAGCAGCTCGTACTGGTTGTCGAAGAGCACGGTCGTCACGTTCGCCTCACCCTCCTGAGCCTTCTGCTTCTTCAGCATGGAATTGAATCCGCCAATAGTGTCCCCCTCCAGCCCGGTCATCGACCCGCTGCGGTCCAGAATAAAAACCAACTCTGTCATAAAAATGTCCTCCTCGTTAACTGATGCCTACAGCTTACGGGAGGACAAACCCCAATAGGTCGCTTCAGAAGCGACATTTTTCAAAGAACGCTGCCGCCTACCCCAGCAATTTCTGGTCAAACGCAAAGAGCGCTTCATTGATCTCAAAAATATTGTAGTTCCCGCGCGCTAGAAAATACTCCACAATAATGTCGAATTTCTGGGATCTGGACAGCGAGAAACCGGCTTTGTCCAATAAGCCCTCCGTCTCCTTCAAGCTAAGCTGCATACCGATGGCCAGAGCCAGGGCCGTCGGCTTCGTCGGCCGGTAATCCGGATTCGATCGAATCTTCGAAAAAAGCTTGCGATCCAGATTCGCCCGTTTATACACATCAACTTCAGCCAAACCCTTCTGATCAATCAGCAAAAACAGATGCTCACTGAAACTCACATCCATATCATCGAGCCAATCCGCCAGGTCGCTATCCAGGCGCGGCGCCTGAACGGCCTCCTTGATCACCATCGCCTGTGACTCAAGTCGATAGCGAGAAAACTTCTCTTCCTGTGCCTCAACGTAACGCTCGTCTAAGTAGTTTTGGATATTCTCATAAAGCCCCTGACTGATCACGAAGCTCTCCCGATCAAAAATCGCGAGCGTCACCTCCATCTCACTCCCGCGCAAAAACTCCTGAATCGTCTCGCGCGCTATCTTCAGCGCAGCCTGCTTCGGATACCCATAAATCCCCGCCGAAATCAGCGGGAAAGCAATCGACCCGCACG
Organism: uncultured Fastidiosipila sp.; assembly: GCA_964548975.1. Lineage (GTDB taxonomy): Bacteria > Bacillota > Clostridia > Saccharofermentanales > Fastidiosipilaceae > JAAYZH01. The sequence goes on along the minus strand of CAZJTS010000096.1, from coordinate 2,409 downwards.
CCAAGTCCTCCGCCAACGCCAAACTATTCCGGTAAGTTCTACGCAGCAACGCGTCTTCACCCGCCGTTCCGCCTCGCCAGATCGGCCCCGCCGCATGAATAATGTAGTGAGCCTTCAGGCCAAGGCCCGGTGTCGCCACCGCCTCCCCCACTTCGATCGGCGCCAACGCTTCACACGCCTCCGCAAGCTCCGCCCCGGCCCCTGCAAAAATAGCACCGCACACCCCGCCCCCGGCCCTGAGCTCCGGATTCGCAGCATTCACAATCGCGTCGACCTCAAGCAACGTAATATCCTGTCCAACAATCTGTAAAGGCATCGTCCACCTCCAAGCTTTTCATATAATTGTACACGGCTTTGGCCAAAATCATGCTAAGCTAAAAGAAAATGTACAGGACGAACAGATGGTCTCTATAGATGAAATGCGTGAAATACTCGGTGAACTGGTCGATGAGCTGCCGGAAAAATTCTTCAACAAGCTGAACGGCGGCATCATCGTCCAGCCCCAGCACAAACTCCACCCCAAAGGCATCGAGGGCGGCAAAAGGCTCTATATCATGGCGGAATACACCACCAACTACCACATGGGCCGACAGATCGTTTTCTATTACGGCTCATTCAGTCGCGTCCACGGCTACAAAAATCGTGAGGAGCTCAAAGAAGAGCTTCGCTCCACTCTGCGCCATGAATTCCGCCACCACGTCGAAGGGCTAGGTAAACTTATGGATCTGGAGCTCGAAGACGAGCGCCAGATCCAGGATTATTTGAAGTGACCCCACCAATAAA
>CAZJTS010000096.1:0-1526 GCA_964548975.1 uncultured Fastidiosipila sp. | reverse complement strand
TTATATGTAACTAATTACTCTGGCCAAAATCTCGAGTTTTGTGAAACCGAAAAAACTAATACTCACCCGGCACCATAATCTGCCAGTGGAACCCATACTGATCCGTCAGCTCACCGAAGAGTTTCGCAAAGAACGACGGCTCAATTTCCATGGTAACTTCAGCACCAGCGGCGACGAAGCCATCCCACACCCGCATAACTTCCTCCGGATCTTCATGCGACCAGTTAAGGCTGATATTGTCCCCAAACGATGTGTTCAGATACGGATTTTCGCTCATCATCATATTCACGTCCCCGATTCTCAGGCTCGCATGCATGACAGCATCATCCGGCATTTCCGGCAGTCCGCCGACCTCTGCACCTTCAGTCGGTGGCAAGTCAGACCAGAGATTCAGTTCAGTCACTTCACCGTGAAAAAGCTCACGGTAGAATTCCAGCGCTTCCCGACAATTACCGTTGAAGCTGAGATAAACTTCCAATTTTCCTGCGTTCATAAATATCCTTCCTTTCCGATCGGATCACCAAACCCGACCAATCCAACAATTCCGATCGGATCACCTGACCCGATCAAACCAACAATTCCGATCGAATCACCCGACCCGACCAATCCAACAAAAATCAACCAACCATCACTTGCCAGTAAATGCCGAAGTGATCCTCTAACTGCCCGAACTTCTCGGAGAAGAACGTCGGCTCAAGCGGCATGTTTACTTTAGCGCCCGCGTCCACGAAGCCCTGCCAGATACGGTCGACCTCAGCGGCATCCGAATCAGACCAGTTGATCACCACAGAATTGCCGTAGACATTATCGCCATAGATATTGTCGCTGAGCATCAACACGGAATCGCCAATCTTCAGGCTCGCGTAGAGCACCGCATCCGGATTCCAGTCCGGCAGATTCTCGACGCCTTCCTTATCCACGTCCGGCAGCTCACGCCACAGTTGCTGATACAAAATCTCGCCGTTGAAGAGCTCCTTGTAGAACTCAAGCGCCTCTCTGCCCCTACCGGACACATACAAATAAATATCCGCTTTACCTGCCATTTTCTTCCCTCCCGAGAATTAAGCTACCCTTATTCTAAACGCCCGAAACCGACCACCATTAACTATTTGCTACAGCGCACCTTAAGAAATCAAAATTTGCGAAATCTACACAGCATTGCCCTCCGCCTTGTGGCAATATGAACATATCAAGTCCCCTGGAGGTGCCTATGCCGCAAATAATTCCCAGTCTCTGGTTTGCCGACAACAACTGTGAGGAAGCCGTCCGTTACTACGTTTCCGTCTTTCCCAACAGTCAGATCGACGAGATCACGTACTACCCGGCCGAAGATCTGGACGAGCATTTCGAAGGCATGACCGGCAAGGTGCTCAACGCCGCTTTCCGTCTGGACGGCCAGCCCTTCCTCGCCATTGACGGCGGCCCGGTTTTTCGCATCAGCGAGGCCATTTCCTTCACTATCGCCTGCGCCAACCAGGACGAGATCGACTATTATTGGGAGCGTCTTTCCCATGTGCCGGATGCTG